>JAFGVJ010000015.1 GCA_016938055.1 Prolixibacteraceae bacterium | reverse complement strand
TGTGCCGAAATGAATATTGAATACATTGTGCTGAAACGCATTCCTGAAGCAGGGCTTCCGATTCGTTCCACCACAGCCATAAGAAGTGAGGTGAACTGTCAGCTGCCTTATCGGCTCGACCTGGCTGGAACCTGGATCGATCAACCTTTTATATCGTCGCTAAGCCCCGGTTGGGCCATCACTATTTCGCTGGAGCCCATCATAGAATACAATGAGCGCAGCGGTATGGCCACCTCCACCCGAAATGCAGCTAAAAAAATATGGCCCTATCAGCTACCCCTTGAAAAGCCTGAAAAATTGGCTGAAATCTTGTTTCGGTATGAAAACAAACCGGGTAACGAGCTAATCTCTGGTGCGCAGGATGCCATAGGGATGTGCATTCCCGGGCTCTCGCGGCACTTTTACAATGGTGAATACTGGCCCTCCCGCATTGAAAAAGTGTATAACGAAGAAATTCTTGACTGGCTGGAGCAACACCTTTGCATGATTACCCTCTGGCCCCGGGAAGATGGCACCGACCTCTTATGTAACCAACAAATCTCCCTTCAAAATATCAAAGCCTTGACCCATGCTGCCGATTCATGCTGGGAAGCCATCATGAAACGTGATTTAAACCAATTCGGCGAAGCAGTGAAAGCATCGTTCAATGCACAGGTTGCCCTTTTCCCCAACATGCTGAACGAGAAGATTCAGAAAGTGATCGATCAATATCAAACAGAAGCCCTGGGTTGGAAACTTTCGGGTGCCGGTGCCGGTGGCTACCTGGTACTGGTATCGGAACAACCTTTGAAAAATGCGATGCACATCAAAATCAGACGGTGGACAGAATAATATTCTTATTTTTATTCATCGAAAACGTATTGAATAGTTTGTTGTCAATATAACTTTTAACCCTTAAAATCATGGTTAGATTGGTCTTCCTCGTCATGGCACTGGTTGGCTGTTCGGCTCTTCGCGCAAACGCCCAATTGATCCATTTGAAAAAAGAGGCTGATGGTTTTTGGATACTGGAGGATCAGGACAAAATTTTTTTCTTTCAGAAAACCATGAACGATTCCGTACCCGGATATGCCCGCAACAATTATTTTCATCCGGTATATGACCTGAACGGACAAATCATTACCGAAGATTTTCCGGCCGATCATCCACACCAAAGGGGTCTTTACTGGGCATGGCACCAGGTGTTGGTTGATGGACAAGCAATTTGCGATCCCTGGGACACTAAAGACTTTTTTCAAAACATTAGCGATGTTGAATTCTATGTGAATGAAAATGGCCGGGGCATTTTACGCTACACTTCGTTTTGGCATACAACAAAAAAACCCGATGATCCTTTTTTGATGGAAAAGACCGAGGTGATCATTCATCCACGGACGGCCAACTACCGGCAAATTGACTTCAAACTCAATCTCAGGGCGCTGGAGCATAAGCTGTTTTTAGGTGGTTCCAATGATGAAAAAGGATACGGCGGTTTTACCATGCGTATGCAAACCAATGAGCACACCCTTTTTTCGGCTGAACTGGAAAAAAATATTACTCCTCAAAATCTTTCTGTTCCGGTTGGCCAATACGTTCATATTTCAAACCCTGAGCTAAAACGTGGTGTGAGCCTGATTTCATCTCCTGAAAATCCGGGTGAACCGCGCTGGATCTTACGCCAGACAGGGAGTGCTCAAAATTGTGCCTGGCCGGGCCGTCATGCAATTCCCTGGAAAGTTGATGAACCGGTCCAACTGAAGTACAGTGTAATCATACACAAAGGGAAACCAAAGCACTTACCCATGAAACACCTTCTCAAAAATCACAAATAATGATCAGAAAAATTATTTCAAGTCAAAAAGCAGCCAACCTTGTCCTGGTTTTCACCGGTCTGCTAATTGTTTTTCACTTACTGGTAATTATCGGGGTGTTTCCTTTCCATCAACTTTGGACTGAGCTGGCTGATCCAGCTGCGGTATTACCCCTCGAGTTAATTACCATTGTGGCTAACCTTTCGTTCGGATTGATTGTACTGATCAAAATGAAATATCTCGAACGAGGTGAAAGCAGTGTTGTGCTCAACATTGGCATGTACCTGGTTGCACTGATCCTGATTACACGCACTGCCATCAAATTCATGTCGCCGGCAATAGTCGATCACTTTGTACTTGCGCCGGTACTTTTACTGATGGCGCTTTTAACCATACGGCTGGCCATTGAGCACTAAAAAAAGGGCTCCCAAAATTTGAGAACCCTTCTTTGTATCATTTTTGTTTCAGCATTTCACAAGCGAAACTTATTTTCTTTTGCGTGCGGCTTCCTGTTGTTTGGCCAGATCTTCCAACCTTTTTTGAAAACCTGATTTTGGCTTGGCTGGTTTCTTCTTCACCACCATGAGCTGGGCCCTCACCTTGTCTTCATCAATAATCTGACGGATGATGTAGGTTTGACCAATGGTAAACACGTTGGCCAGGAAATAGTAGTAGCTCAAACCTGATGAATAAGAGTTCAGGATGAACATGAAGAAAATGGGCATAAAGTATAGCATGTATTTCATGCCCGGCATGGCGCTGGTATCCTGTGTTGATCCAGCCACACGGGTTTGAATGATGGTGGTGATGGTCATCAGCAGGGTAAACAAACTCACATGATTTCCATAGAATTTGCTCAGCAATGGAATGTTCGCA
>JAFGVJ010000150.1 GCA_016938055.1 Prolixibacteraceae bacterium | reverse complement strand
AAGTGGTTTGAATAATTTTTGAAAGGTAGCTTGAATTGGTTCCCAATTGTTTCGACAAGGAATATAAAGTCAGATCGTTTTGCAAATAAATCTTATGCTCTTTTAATTCGGTTTCCAATTTCAACAGAATATCGTTCTGCAACGCTTCCGAAATTTCAATTCCTTCGCCCTTTTTTACCGTGGTAGTTTCCCTTTCGAGTAGTTCCTTATTCTTAAGAAACAATATTCGGTTGGCACGTTGTTTTCTGATGTACATGATTACAAAAACCACAACTCCTATCAGCAATAACAAGCTAATTGTTATGGCATAGGCCACTTGTTTCTTTTTTTGGTACAGCTCGGTTTCCCTTAGTTTTGTTAAATTTTCTGCCTCTTTTAGTTGGAAATCTTTTTCCAAATTATCCATCTCGACCTGGAACTTGGCCAACAACTCCTGATTTTGTTTGGCAAACAGGGAATCCTTTAAGGCAATGTATTTTTCATAGAACACATTACTGCCCACCCCATTGGCTGCCGAATTAGTGTACCTGGCCTGAAGCAGCATGAGTTGGGCCTGTAATTCCTTTAAGGAATTTTTTTTCGCAATAAGTTCAGCGGCATCAAAGTGTTCCCTGGCTTTGGTAAAATCAGCAACAGCTATATAATTTTCAGCCAAAATGAAATGAGCATCAGCGATATGGAATGGCCGCTGTATTTTTTCGAATATACCTAAGGCTTGCCTGGAATAATTTATGGCTTCCTGAAAATGGTGTTCAATTGTTGCAATTCTGGCCAGCCCATTGTATGCTTTCCCTTCGTTAAACAGATCCTTTGAAGGCTGGTTGCCATCGAGCAAATTGGTGTAATAGGTCCGGGCCTTATTAAGCTGGCCAAAATCGAAATAAATATCAGCCATTAATAATAGTATGGTTTGGCGATAATATTCAATCCCGGTTGATTTTGTTACTTCAAGTCCTTTCTGAAGGTAGTTTAATGCTGCTTCTTTTTTGTTCCAGGCGATGTACAAATTTCCGGTATTTACATAGGTCATCGCCAATGCAATATTGTTATCACTCAAGTCACAGGCTTTAAAGGCTTCTTCAAAAAAGTGAATGGCATTGGAGAAATCTCCCAGTTTCTGATAATTAATGCCGATTTTGTTGTACAAGGTTATCAGATCGTAGGGTTTAAGGAACGACTTGTTCGCCAGCGCCAAATCGAAATAGTACTGTGCATTTCTGAAATCGCCCAGTCTTGAGTACAATCCGCCAACAACCATGATAGTCTGAGCGTAATACTCCGTTTTTTCGGCCTTCTCAAAAATTTCAAGGGCTTTTGAATAGGTTTGTTTTGCACTATCATATTCAAATTTCGACTCAAATATTTTTGCACAACATGCGGTAGCACCTGCCAGTTCGGTGTACATTTCCAATTGCCTGAACATCTCAGCACTTTTCGTGTAATATACTTTAGCCGAATCAAGGTTCCTTTTATACAGAAAGGCTGTACCCAGCCGGTTGTAGGCAAATCCTTCCTGAAGTTCGTTCTGTTCCTCGCGGGCCAATACAAGCGCCTTTTCAGCAAACTCCTTCGATTTACTGATATCGATAAACCAGTATTCCTGGGCCAGTTGATTATAGGTTTCGGCATTTGCCTTTTTCTGACTGATGATACCCAGCAAACTGTCTACTGCAGCATTTTGCGAAAAACCGGTTGTTATGGTAAAAAATAATCCAATGGTTATAAATAATCTGAAGACAGATGAAGGACCGTTCATAATGCGGTGGTTATTGTTAGTGATTTAGGTTTTATCCTCAAATCTACCAATTATCATCCTGTCAATTGCTTATTCAGCTAAAAAAAGGAAGCTTATCGAAATAAACTTCCTTTCTGCATTACCCAATATTTTCTGCTTGAACTTTTATTTGCTTTTCTCTTTGGCTTTCATTTCCTTCTCTTTAACTTTTAGCTTTTCCTTTTGTTCCCGAAGCTTTTGCTCCTGCTTCTCCATGTCAGCCTTCAAACGGGCGATATCTTCTTCCGAAAGGGAATCGTTCAAATCGGCTTCAACTGAACGGATCAGCTCATCAAAGTCGATCTCATCGAGGGCTTCAAAAGCGGCACCTACTCCTTCGAGGGCTGCATGTACAATGTCGTCGATCGGTAAATTTTCTAACACCGAAGAAGCGATGTTAAGGCCAGCTTCGGCAGCAGATACTGACAATTCAATGATCTCCTCTGGAACCCCGTCCCGGCGCATATCGCGGCGCATTTCTTCCCGCACTTCACGGCGGGCTTCCTCCACTTCGCGGCGGGCCTCTTCCATGTCGCGACGTGCTTCCTGCAGATCCCGGCGGATTTCTTCCCGATCGATGTCCTGCTTCAAGTCTTGCTCAATCTCCCGACGGATTTCTTCGAAATTCACTTCTTCGAGGGCCGATTGTACTTCGCGCATGGCTTCGCTCACAATGCCTTCCAGATCGAGCTCCCGCAAGGCGGCATTGATTTCTTCCATCATCCGCGCCGATGCCTCAGCATCTCTTTCCGACAGGGCTACTTCCACCATCTTCTTCATTTCTTCCGAAACCTGATCGAGTTCTTCGGAATGTTGAATGTTTTCTTCCAGGGCCTGTTGAACACTGTCGATCATTACCGGGGTCCAAACCACCGGTTCATGGGCTGCACCGGGCTGATCAGCATTGATTTCCGTATTTAACGGAACGGCACCCCTTATTGGTGCCGGGTTGTTGCCCAGGGTAAAGGAAACCAGGGCCAGACCGGTCACCACCACCAGGGCAGCAATCAGGCCTTCCATAAAGTTTGTTTTCATGGCTACTTGTTTTTGTATGCGTTTGATTCTATTGATTAAAGACCCCTTTTTTGAAGCAAAGGCCATGGCTAAATCACCTTGCTCCATACGGATCCTTTCATAGGCAGCGAGTGCCTGTACATAAGTCAGTTTATCGCCAGTCAGTTCAATGGCTAGATTGTCGCAGCTGTTCTCCCGCTCACTGCGGATCTGAGTGGAAATAATCCACACTGCCGGATGATAAAAAAACAGCATCTCTACCACCGACTGGATAATGTTGAATAAATAATCGTGCCGTAATACATGGGCCAGCTCATGGACCAAAATGGCCTCTACTTCTTTGAGTGACAAACCGGTCATGGAAGTAACAGGGAAAAGAATAAGCGGTTTGAAAGTGCCCAGGGTCATGGGAACCTTTGCCAAAGGGGAGAAAAAAACCTCCACCTTCCGGCGAATATTCAGTTGGGCTGCAAACTGCTCCAGTTTCAGCGAAAGCCCTTCGCCAACCGGCATCAGTCCGTAAGTTCGCAAACGTTGCAGATAGAACAAACCACCCACCATGCGAAGCATAACCACCAACATTCCCAACATCCAAAAGGTACAAACCCAATAAAAATGCTTTTGCAGGAAACTTCGGACCTTGATCGCTTTCAGGTTAATACCTGCATTTTTTGCAAGCGCATCAGGATTTTGTTGCTCCAGGTGTTCTGCAAGATAGGCTTTTACTGATCCCGAACCGGGAACAAGTTGTGCCCTGATGGCAGTTTTCTCCTGCGCATACTGGTAAGCATCTGCAAAGGTAATCACCGACCAGGCAAGCATCACCAGTAGAAAGAAAAAGGACACCAAATAACGCAGTTGCGCGCTGTTCTTTCGCATCAGCCATAACATCAACGATAGCACCAGTAATACCAGCAATCCCTGCCAGAGCGAATGTACCAGCATCCAGCCACTTGCTTCGATGAACTCATTGCTGAGCATATGCTGCAAAGTTTTCATGCTTTGTGTTGTTTTTCATTTTCCATGGATTCAATCAGGCGCTTGATTTCATCCAGTTCGGACTGACTGGTTTTACGGTTTCCCAACAATTGCATTACCAGGCTAGATACCGAACCCGAAAAGGTGGCATCCAAAAACCGATCGAGCAAACGGCCCTGAGTCTCTTCCTGAAGAAGTGCTGCACGGTATAGGTGGCTCTTCCCCTGAAGTTCACGGGTAAGTAAACCCTTGGCATGCATGTTTTGCATAATTTTCAACGTGGTGGTATAACCAACATCCTTATTCTCTGCCAACAGCTCATGAATCGCTTTCACGGTCAGGGGCTGCTCTTTCCAGAGTATGTTCAATATTTCGAGCTCTCCGGCTGTGGGATTGGTGGCTTTCTTCTTCATCCGTAAATAATTTGTTTTTTAATTGTCGGATGGAACTCACCCCTAAATATCGGGGTTCGTTTCATTGATTTCATTGCTACGATTTCTGTCGTACAAATTTATACGACTTTTTTCGTAGAAACAAAATTTACTACGATATTTTTCGTAATAAAAAATTTATTTCCAACTTTTCCCTCAAAATGTTGACGAATAGCAAGCATGAGAAGAATGATAGTCAGCACCCCGGCACGGTGAACAAAAAGGTCCCTTTTGATTGTTTCTTGATCATGAAGCGAAAGGATTTCATCACAACCCTGATCACCACAACCACGATGGCAAGTATACAACCACTCAGGGTGCTGGGCAGTTTGCCCCAGCAACCCGGAAAACCCATGCCGGTATTGTTTATCGGACACGGATCGCCCATGAACGGCATCGAAAGCAACGAATTCAGCCAGCAATGGAGCAAGCTGGGCAGTGAGCTTCCCACACCAGCTGCCGTTTTGTGCATATCGGCCCACTGGCTCACCCGGGGTACTTATGTGACCGCCATGAAAGCCCCCAGGACCATCCACGACTTTGGCGGTTTTCCACAGGAACTTTCTCAGGTTGAGTACCCGGCACCCGGGAATCCGGAGCTGGCCAAAAGTACTGTCGATCTGGTAAAAATGACCAGCGTGGGCCTCAATCACGACTGGGGGCTGGACCATGGCACCTGGACCGTGGTGCGCCACATGTACCCCGATGCCAACATCCCCGTGCTTCAACTCAGCATCGATTATCATCAAGCACCAGCATACCATTATCAATTGGGGAAAGAACTGGCTGAGCTACGCAAACGCGGGGTACTCATCATTGGCAGCGGGAACATGGTCCACAACCTGCGTATGGTGGCCTGGGACAAATTGAATGAAACCGAATACGGGTACGATTGGGCCAATGAGATGAACGAGGTTTTCAAACAGCACATCTTGTCGGCCACACATGATCCCTTGATTGATTACAAAAAATTAGGTGAGGCAGCCTTGAAAGCCATTCCCACCCCCGATCATTACTATCCCCTGCTCTACATACTGGGCCTCCAGCACAACAAGGACAACATTGCCCTTTTTAACGACAAAGCCATTGGCGGATCATTGACCATGACCTCGGTGCGTATCGGATAGTGTTTCCGGAATATGAGCAATTGAAGCGAGCAGGGATTTGTATTTTTACACCGCGATGGCGCCAGTTAACTCAGCTATTTGAATCTTTCCAATATTGCTTCAGCGGTAAGGTAAAATAAAAGGTACTGCCCTTGTTGATTTCTGAAGACACCCTGATGGTGCCCCCCATCATTTCCACCAGTTTTTTGGTAATGCTCAGGCCCAGGCCATTCCCCGAACGCATGTGCTGGTCTTTCACCTTGTTGAAGGCTTCAAAAATGAATGCATGGTGTTGCGGATCAATCCCAATCCCGGTATCGGCAACATAAAATGTCAGCTGATCATCGTTTTGCCGCTTGAAAGGAGCACAGCCTACCTCGATATAGCCTTGGTTGGTATACTTGAATGCATTGAGGATCAGGTGATCGAGCACCCTTGAAAAGTGTTCAAGATCGGCATGAATGGTCAGGTTGATGGTTTCAGGTGGAATTTTCATCCTGATTTTCAAGGGTTTTTTTGTATACTGCTCCAGGTTTTGCTGATAATGGTCTACCTTTTCAAAAATGGCCTTGCCCACTTTAAAGTTCGAGGGAGCAATGCCCACCTGATCCGATTCCAGTTCGGAAATATCGATGATGTCATTGATGCTCTGCAACAGGCGCAGGCTACCGCTTTTGATAAAACCAAGGTACATTTCCTTCCGGTACTCCGGCAGTGCAGGATCTTTGAGTAAGTCGGCAAAGCCGATCATGCCATTCAGGGGAGTTCGGATTTCATGGCTCATGTTGGCCAGAAATGCCGACTTCAGCCGGTCACTTTTTTCAGCAGCCAGGCGGGCATTCTCGGCATGCTGCATGGCGGTTCTCCACCTTTTCTTGAATTTTTCGAGCTGCCAGGTACCGTTGATGATGATCCCTCCGGTAAAGAAAAGTACCACGTT
>JAFGVJ010000149.1 GCA_016938055.1 Prolixibacteraceae bacterium | reverse complement strand
GCAACTTCAAACTGCCCCTTGTGGTAATCGGAATGACAATCGGTACACCTGGCATATTTTATGGGAACCGTATAAGCTTGTTGATGACAACTTTCGCATTTCACTTTCCGGTGCTCTCCAAGCAAGGGAAAATTGGTGACCGAATGATTAAATTCATTCAGCTTACTGACCTGATGGAAGTTTTCCTGATTATGACATTCCAAACACTTTTGACCAAATTTTCCTTTGTGTACATCGGTATGACAGGCAGTACACGCTTGAGGCAATGTATGGGTAAAACGTTGAATGGTATCCTTGTTCACGATTTCTTTTTCGTGACACTTTTTGCAATCAATCCGGGCATGTATCCCCACCAATTTAAATTGGGTCTGCTGATGATCAAACCCCTGGGCCGGTTTAAATGCCTCAAAACTGTGGCATTTTGCACAATCGTTTCCCAAACTGTTTTGATGACGATCGGTATGGCAAGCGGTACATTTCGTATCCAGCCCCAAATACGAAGATCCTTTTTTCTGAGAGATCTTTTGTTTGATGAATTCCTCTTTGTGACAGTCGTTGCAATCAATACGGGCATGCTTCCCCTTCAATTCATAACCAGCCAAATCGTGTTTAAATTGGTCTTTGTCGAACTTCACGAGTGCGAAATTCCGGCCATGATGTTCGTTGTGACATTCCAGACATTTTTTTCCGGTAACCTCAACCGATGAATGGTATCCTCTTTTTTGCTGAATCAATTGATTCATTTCGGTATGACAGGCCAGACATTTCGCGTTGGTTACACTCTCGCCCAAAACATGGCATTGAACACATTTCGACATCCCTTCGAGGTGGGCGTGGGCATGGCTCAAATCTCCCGGCGAAATTTGACCATTTGCCCTGTTGAACAGGAAGATCAGTATTCCACCGATCAATACTATTATTTTAATGTTCTGCATACTTCTCATCCTGAATGCTATTTATCGGAATGTTTCAAAATAGCATCACCAAATTTCCTGGTGATTTTAATCCCTGTTTTTTCAAGGAACTGAGTTGGTAATTCACCTCCGGCAAAAATGTAAATCAAATCGTTTTCCAATCGGATTTCTTCATGATCGTTGATTTTCAATTGAATAAAATCTTTTTCGATGGCTGTGACATTGGAATTGAAAATGACTTCTACTATTTCTGATGCAATGGCTTCGTTGATCTTTTCGCGGTTTTTAGGTTTGAGTCGGCTAAAAACATCGCTCCGGTACGAAATAGTTACCTTGTTCTCATCAATTAATAATAGAGCAGACTCAATGGCTGAATCTCCTCCCCCAACCACTAAAATCTTTTTATTTTTTATGACTTCAGGCTCCAATAAGCGATAGGCCACTTTGGGACTTTCTTCACCGGGAACATTTAATTTTCGGGGTGTTCCTCTTCGTCCAATCGATAACAATACTTTTCGGCATGTAAACTGTTCACCCGATAAGGTGGTCAATACAAAATGCTTGTTTACCTGTTCGATCTTTTCAACTTTTGACCGTTCTTTGATGGTAATGTTGTTTTTGCTTAGTACTTCATTCCATAAATTCAACAACTCCTCCTTGCCTGTTTCATACAATCGGACTTTACCATGAAGCGGTAAATTCATCGGATAGGTCATAACAATTTTGGTGCGCGGGAAAGTGAACACGGTTCCGCCCAAAGAATCTTGTTCGAGCGTAAGTGTTTTAAGTTTATTGGCATGAGCCTGTAAGGTGGCGGAAATACCGGCAGGACCTGCACCAACCACTATTAAGTCGTATTCAGCTTCGATGGTTTTGTCCATCTTCATGGATAGAAAATCCACCGCTTGCCTTCCCTGTTCAACGGCATTCCGGATTAATCCCATGCCGCCCATTTCGCCGGCAATGTAAATGCCCGAAACATTGGTTTCGAAAAAGTGGTTCACATGTGGCAAATCAACCCCCCGCTTTTCGGTACCAATGCATAAGGTGATGGCTTGCACCGGACA
Source organism: Prolixibacteraceae bacterium (assembly GCA_016938055.1). GTDB lineage: Bacteria > Bacteroidota > Bacteroidia > Bacteroidales > Prolixibacteraceae > Roseimarinus. The sequence goes on along the minus strand of JAFGVJ010000149.1, from coordinate 3,982 downwards.
GGCATGGAAACATGCTCCATGACCAATACATTGCGAAGCGTTGATAATGGTGGCTTTGCCATCGCGGATTCCGATGATGTCGTGTTCGGGGCAGGCTTTAACACAAGCCCCGCTTTTAATGCAACTGTTGATGTCGATGACCGGGTGAAGCGTTACCGGTTCGAACAGACCTTCCTCTTTGGCTTTCTGAATTTTCTGCTCTACAATTTTCGATTCCCTTTTCTGCTTCCGAAGATAGATGACCACTATGCCCACCAAAAACAGAACGACCACACCGTAAGTCACAATTTTTTCTATGATAACTTCCATAAACTCAGAATATCCATTTGTATCCAAAAGTAACCGCAACGCCAACATGAACAACCATGATCACCAACATAACCAATGCGAATGGTAAATGAGCCACATGCCAGTATTTGAAAAGGTTTTGCATAGTGTTCAATGTGGTGATCCTCTTTTTCAATGAAATTTGTTTTTTAAAGAGATCCAGAACATTTTTGAACTCAGATCCCCTGATGTTTTGTTCCTTCAATTGTTTCTTCAACATTTTTAAAGCGTTGCGCTCCAGTTTGCTTTTCCACAAAAACGAAAAGAAATTTACCTTCATTTCCACACGTCCGGTTAAAAGATCATAAATGCTTTCATCCAAATTCACTGTTGATCGAATTTTCTTATTCATCTCAAATTTCATGTCGTCCAACTCCAAAAGGTTCATTTCACGTCCTTCGATGGTACGGGGTATCTGTAGATAGATGTAACGACCTATAACGCCACTTAATAATACAGCTACCATGCTCCAGAAACTTACTGCCACAATCCCTCCAAATTTAAAAGTGGTATGAAAAAGGATTAAAACAGAACCTTCAACGCACAAAAAAATGTGAAACAACAGCCAGTTACGCAAGGTTCCAATCCTTGAAAACCGTCTGATTCTCTTCCGAAGCATATAAGAGAAAACCCCAAAAACTATGAAAAATGAACCAATAATTCCAAAACCATGTCCATAAAAGCCACTGGCTTTAAAAGTAGAATTTAATACGTGGAAATAACGTTCTTCAATCACTGTAGCATAATAGCCATATCCCCAAAAAAGGATCATGAAAAAAGTGGCAAATACGACTAAAGTATAGAAAAAAGCAATGGCCTGATGAAGTCCAATTTTCAAACCTGACATACCAATTAGGAATTTTGAGTTAACCAGAAATCTTGATCTAATTTAGAGGTATTAACGCAAAAAAGAATCATCAATTTTTGAGTGAATCAATAGGCACCTTTATCTGTAATAAGTCTAAATTTTAATTACATTTTTCGAAAAACAGCTAATTTGCTATTATCCTTGAGGTTTGCATTTCATTTTTCTCAATTCTTTCCTGAAAATCAACCCTGAATCAAATCAATGATATGATATATATCATCATCAAAACAACGAAAAAAGACAAATTGCCGTTAGATTTTATGCCTATAAATGAAAGTTCTTAACACCACATACACTCAATTAAATTGCTGAAAATTATCTTCCTTCGCGATATTTTTATATTTTAGCCTTGAATTCTTTCCGGCTAGTTCAAAACGATGGCAAATCGATTGGGGAAACTGCCGGTAACTCAGTTGTACCGTGTGTTGCGGATTTACGGGAAAACTGGAAAAAAGGTGAAATGAAACTGTGCGGGTGTGTAAACTGGTGTAGAATCGGGTGGCTGGTTGTATTGCTGAATCTTCTCTTCCTTCCGAATTTTACTTTTTCACAGAATCTTCCTCCGGTGTTGGACATTGGTGTAGCCAATCAACATGCCGAGGTAGATTCCGTTTTCTCGTACACCCTGCCCTCAAACGTTTTCAAAGACGAGAACAACGATCCTATCACTTATAGTGTTGCAGGTTTACCGGCCGGACTGAGTTTTCAGGCCGATAGCAGGCTCGTAAGCGGCACGCCTGTTAGTCCCGGAAATTTCACCATTACAGTAAGCGGCAGCGACGGAAGTCTGGAACAAAGCACCTCATTTGTACTTTATGTACATCCGGCAGGTGCCACCTATGCCGCCTTTACCATGAACACCCAAATGGGGTGTAACTTCCGGCAGATCACTTTCACCAACCTGTCGAAAGGAGCTTCCTCCTATCAATGGATATTGGGAAACGGAAATACCTCTTCAGTAAGTGACCCACAGGCCATATATAACACACCCGGAACCTATACCGTAACCCTCACGACCAATACAGGGCATAGCCATTCCGAAATCATCCGCATCTTTCCAAGACCTTCACCCGGAATTGCCCCGGTGACAACAACAGGTTGCGAACCATTCGATTTAACGCTTACTTCGAACGGAGCTCCCATATCTGTTCCAGCCACCAGCATTAACGGACAGACAGTTGGCGCGATCAGTGGCGGAAGCGATTTTTACCACTACTGGTACTTCTTTGAACAACATCCGGCCATTTACAATACCGTATTGCCCGACGTTCAGGTGAACGATCTGGCCGATGGTTTTTACAATGTGATGCTCGAAGTTACCGATGCGAACGGGTGCCAGGGATCAAAGGTCGTTAACAACCTTTTCGAAGTATACGATCAGCCCGAAGCTTCATTTACCTATTACAAATCGGACAATTGTGCACCTTCCCTCACCAATTTTTACAACAACAGCAATGTAAACAACAGTCAGCTAGCCAATTCGCGCTGGTTCATCAACGGCACCGAACTGGCCGATCATAACGATACCGTTCAGTACAACTTCACCGGATACGGCCAATTCCCCGTAAGCCTCCAAACCAGCTCCGCTAGAGGATGTGTTTCCGGTTTATACCACGACACCATCCGCTTCAATAACAACAATACCGCCGACTTCCTGTTGGATAACCTGTATTGTGTTGGCGATACCATCAACTTAACAGCAATCAATTCATCGGGAGCAGTTTCCTACGCCTGGGACCTGAACAACAATGGCAGTGTGGAAGGTACAACTGCTACATTTAGCCGGGTTTTCGATCAGGCAGGTGAATACCCCTTGAAACTGACTGTTGGGTTTAACGATGATTGCGCAATTGTTGTATTGAAAACCATCAGGGTTGATGAGGCAACAGCCGATTTCAGTGCCCAGGTTCAATACAGCTGCACCAACAACAATTATCCGGTGAATTTTAGCAGTACTTCGAACACGGCACTCAACCGGAACATTGTCAGCACCAACTGGTACCTGGTGGAAGGCAGCTCATTGACCCTCCTCAGTATGCAGCCTAACTTTTCAAGAACTTTTAACCAAAGCGGCACCATCACCATCCGTCTGGAAGTGAACAGCGTGGATGGCTGTACCGCTTCGATCGAAAAAATAGTCACCCTGCAGCAACCTTCTGTAAACATCACGGTGAGCGGAGCCACTTCAGGCTGTTTACCTGCCGGTGCAAGCCATTTTGATGCAGCATTCAACTCACTTTACGAAAGCCCGATCAGTTACCATTGGGATTTTGGCGACGGGAATACCGGTAGCGGGCAGAATACCAGTCATACCTATGTAGCCACCGGAAGTTACAACGTAAGGGTTACGGTGCAAACCTCCAGTGGATGCAGCTACCAGACTGTCAGGCTCAATGCAGTTCGCTTGTCCGATCAGCCCGTACTGGGCGCAATCAATCTGGTGCAGCATCCTGGAGACTGTTTCAACCAGGGGGCTGCTTTGCAGGTCAACTACCCTGTCGGTACCGACCAACTGTTTTTGATCACTTCAACAGGCGAAGAAATCATCCCAAACCCCGGTGCTTCGCCCTACACCTATCAATACGAATTCCCCGATACCGGAAATTTCACGGTAGGAATAATGGCCGCTCGTTACGGCTGTATTTCCGATACAGTAAGCGTTTCAAACATCAGGGCCAATGAACCCAGGGCCAGCTTCAACAGCGATCAGACCACTTTTTGTGATGATCCGCCCTACCTTACCACCTTTACCAACAATTCAGCCTATACCGATCCGGCTACCACGTT
>JAFGVJ010000148.1 GCA_016938055.1 Prolixibacteraceae bacterium | reverse complement strand
TGAACGGCAAGAACCCTGCCATGCTCTATGGTTACGGTGGGTTTAACATCAGCCTTACACCTTCCTACTCAACTTCGGTTTTATATTATGTCGAAAATGGCGGTGTTTACGCCATTGCAAACCTCAGGGGCGGCGGCGAATATGGTGAAAACTGGCACCGTAACGGAACCCTGACCAACAAACAAAATGTGTTTGACGATTTCATTGCAGCAGCTGAATTCCTCATCGAAAAAGGCTATACCAATTCAGAACAACTGGCCATCAGGGGCGGATCAAATGGCGGCTTGCTCATCGGAGCAGTGACCAATCAACGCCCTGAACTGTTCAAAGTGGCCCTGCCTGCGGTTGGTGTGATGGACATGCTGCGCTATCAGAAATTTACCATCGGTTACGCCTGGGCCACTGACTATGGCACGGTCGACGACAGTGAAGAAATGTTTCGCTATCTGTTGAACTACTCACCGGTTCACAATGTGGAAGCCAAAGATTACCCGGCCATCATGGTAACAACAGCCGATCACGACGACCGTGTGGTGCCAGCCCACTCATTTAAATACATTTCACGCATTCAGGAACTAAACACCGGTGATTTGCCCACGCTCATCAGAATTGATGTAAAAGCAGGTCATGGAAGTGGAAAACCAACTGCAAAAATCATTGAAGAATACACCGACATTTTTGCCTTTGTATTCCATCATACCAATGGTCAATAAGCAAAGCAAGAAGATCGATAAGCATGAATTTTCTGGTAATTGAAGGAAACATCGGAGTGGGGAAAACAACCCTCGCAAAAATGATCAGCAACGATTACAACGCCCAGTTCGTGGGTGAAACCTTTGCCGACAATCCGTTTTTGGAGAAATTCTACCAACAACCCGAAAGCTTTGCCTTCACCCTCGAGATGTCGTTCATGGCCGAGCGTTACTCACAATTGATGAATGAGCTTCAAAACCGCGACCTTTTCAAGGATTTCGCGGTGGCCGATTACTATTTTATGAAATCGCTCATTTTTTCAAGCGTAACGCTTACCAATGACGAGTACAACCTGTACCGGAAATTTTTCGATATCATCTATGCCCGTTTGCCGCGACCCGATCTGTATGTTTACCTGCATAAAAATACTTCGAACCTGAAGAAGCAGATAGAAATCCGTGGCCGCAGCTACGAACAGAACATTGAACCAAAGTACCTGGAAAACATTACCAATGCTTATTTTCAGTACTTTAAACAACAATCGGAATTCCCTGTTGTCATCATTGATACCAACAACATCGATTTTGTATCAAACAAACGGGACTATTTCAAATTATGTGAAACCATCTTTCAAAACAGCTATAACACTGGAATATCAAGGGTTATATTATGATAAAATTTTGATTTTTGGCTTTCTGGTTTGAAAAACATTCTTATTTTTGTAAATAGTGTGAAAAAGATATGAATAATAAATAATGTGTCCATCATGAAGAAATTAAATTTAAGATCGCTCGCCATCCTTACATTGGCAACTTTGTTGCTAAGCGGTTGTGCAAGCATTAAGAAGATGAAGAAGAATGCTGACCTGATCAAGTGGAATGTAACTCCCGAAGTTCTGGAAACTCATGCAGGTCAGGTAAAGGTTGCTGTTGAAGGGCAAATCCCTGAAAAATACTTCGTGAAGAAGGCTACGTTAACAGCCACCCCGGTATTGATCTACGAAGGCGGCGAAGCTGCTTATCCTATCGTAAAAATGCAGGGTGAAAGTGTGACTGCCAACAATGCGGTCATTTCATACACCACTGGCGGAAACTTCAAAATTGAAGGCGCTGTTCCTTACGATGCAGCCATGAAAATGTCGAAACTTGAAGTGCGGATTGTTGCACAAAAAGGTGCTGCTGCCCTTGATTTCGACCCCATCAAACTTGCTGATGGTGTCATTGCCACTTCGGAGCTGGTTTCAAAAGTTGGAATGCCAGTGATTGGTATTGTTCGTGAGAAAAACACCACCGGAAAATATGATCCGGCCATTGATGCTTTCCAGCGCGTGATTCCCGATGAACTGATGGCAGACATTCACTACCTGATCAACAGTTCATTTGTTCGCAAAGACGAAGTTACTGCCGAGGACATTGAAGCTTTTAAAGCTTACGCCAAAGCAGCTGCTGCCGATGATCGCAAAGAGCTGAAAGGCATCGAAGTTTCAGCCTATGCTTCACCTGATGGGGCAACCGACTGGAACGACAAATTATCACAAAAACGTGAAGGTTCTGCAGCTGAATTCCTGAAAAAAGAAATGAAGGAAGATGAAATCCTGGCTAACCTTAAAACCAAATACACTGCTGAAGACTGGGATGGCTTCCAGAAACTGATGGAAAAATCAAGTATCCAGGACAAGGAACTGATCCTCCGGGTTCTCACCATGTACAGCGATCCTGAAATCCGCGAAAGAGAAATCAAAAACCTTTCAGAAGCTTTCACCGCTGTTGCCGAAGAGATTCTGCCACAACTTCGTCGCGCCAAATTCCTGGCTTCAGTCGACCTGATTGGTAAAACCGACGAAGAACTGTTGGCTGCTGCACAAAACGACCCTGCCTCACTGAACCAGGCTGAACTGCTCTACGCTGCCACCCTTACCGATGACAATGCCCTGAAACTGGCTTTCTACAAATCGTTCACCAAACAATTTGACGACGACTGGAGAGGTTTCAACAACCTGGGTATGGTACAAGTATGGGAAGGTGATTTCGACGCAGCTGGCGACAATTTTGCAAAAGCTGACAAACTGAACCAAAACAATCCTATTATCCAGAACAACCTGGGTGTAATCGCACTGAAAAATGGTGAAACCGACAAAGCCCGCGAACTGTTCTCAGCTGCTTCGGGTGTTGGCAAAGAAGTTGATTACAACATGGGCATTGTTAGCATCATCCGTGGTGAATACGACAAAGCCGTACAATACTTTGGCGACAGCAACAAACCCAATGCAGCCCTGGCAAAAATCCTGGCCGGTGACAACAATGGCGCCCTCAAATCATTGGAAGCCTGTACTGCCGAATGTGCCATGATTGACTACCTCAAAGCAGTGGTTGGTGCACGTACTGCCAAGGAAAACCTGGTGGTTGAAAGCCTGAATGCTGCCTGCGAAAAAGATCCAAAAATGAAAGCAGCAGCTAAAACCGATCTCGAATTTGCAAAATACTTCGAAACACCTGCCTTCAAAGCAGTGGTTGAATAATACGATCCTACAATAAAATCAAAAAAGGCAATCAGTGATGATTGCCTTTTTTGATTTTAACTTTTTGATCTTGTGATTCGGTCAACTAAAACGGATGTCAGCACTATAGCGCTTCGCTTCAACGAATTTTATTAAAGATATCCCACAAGACAATGCCGGCACTTACCGAAATATTGAAAGAATGCTTGGTCCCATACTGCGGTATTTCAATGGCCCCCTTACACAAGTCCACCACTTTTTGCTGAACACCTTTGACCTCGTTGCCAAATACCAGGGCCAGTTGATCGCCTGGTTGAACAACAAAATCGGGTAACATCACGGCATTGACAACCTGCTCTATGGCAAAAACTTTGTATCCTGCAGCAGTCAACTCGTTTACCGCATCTTCGGTTTTGGAAAAATATTTCCAGTCAACCGAATTTTCGGCATCGAGCGCAGTTTTATGGATCTCCTTATTCGGGGGAGTAGCAGTAAAACCACACAAGTAAATGGCCTCAACCAAAAGCGCATCGGAGGTTCGGAATACCGAACCAATGTTGTTACAACTCCTGACATTGTCAAGCACAACAATCACCGGAATTTTGGCAGTTTGTTTAAACTGGTCAAGATCCAAGCGCTTGAGTTCACTGTTTTTTAACTTACGCATCAGCCATCAGTTTTTCACAATCAATACTACCAATCGACCCCCGAGCGTTTCACCGGCATGCTCATGCAACGGGCTCCGCCACCACCACGGGCCAATTCGGCACCAGCAATGGTAATCACAGTTTTTTGCTGAGGTATATCGAGCTTTTTCTCCAAAATGTCTTTCGATTTGATCACACCAAAACCAGCTTTGTTCAAAGCATCGATGGTATAAACATTGCGTTCGTATCCAATGACCACCCCAGGCGCTATGGCCAGAAAATTAGCACCACTGTGCCATTGTTCACGTTCCTGGTGCCAGCTGTCGTCGCCACCGCAACCTACTGCCTTCAAATTAAATCCCAGGGTGTTTAAGGCCATCAAAAGATTCGGCTCGGTATTGATGGATTTCACCTTTCCGTTGTCGATGGTGATATGGATGGTTCTGAAACGGTTATGTTGCTTAATCAGTGGTTCATAAACCATACAAGTGTCACGATCGATGAAGGTGAATACCATATCGAGGTGAATGAACGATTCAGGTGTCTCGGGCAATTCCTGCACTAAAATGTGATGGGTCCCCGATTTTTCAGCCTTGATGGCATCAATGATGAAATCGATTCCCTGGGTTGAAGTGCGAATCCCGGTGCCAATGACCAAAACATCTTCACGGGCAATCAAAACATCACCGCCTTCGATACGGATTTCTCGCTGCAACTTCGGATCGGCAGTCTTGGCCGGGTTCAGGGTTTCTGCCATAAAAGCCGGATGGTGCCTGAAAATGGAATCCATGATCAGGGATTCACGGTCGCGTACATTGCTGGCCATTTTTCCGATGAGCACCTTGTTATAAAGACTCATGGAAGCATCACGGGTGAACAGGAAATTGTGCAATGGACTCAGACTGTATCGTTCGTTGCTCAGGTATTTGGTGAGGTTGTCCCTTCTGATTTCAACCCCTTCGATGAGTTGCCTGGCTGCTTCTCGATGATCCAGTGAAAGCAGAAAAGGTGTCAATTCTGGAACACCTTCCAATTGGCAAATGGTTTTCAACAGTTGATCCCTCACCTTGTCGAAAGCCAGAATGTCGCTCAACAGATCCTTTACTTCATAAGTCTGACAATGTTGACTCAAAATGCCCTTGAACTGGCGGTATTCATCACTGGCTACTGAAAGATTCAGGATGTCGCTGTACAAAGCCCGTTCGGCATTTTCGGGAGTCATTTTCTCCACTTCCTGTCCGGGAGTATGGAGAATAACGCCTTCGAGCCGGCCAATTTCTGAATTCACTTGAATATTTTGCATAGTGGTATGATAATTGAATTCAAAAATAGATAAATCTTTTTGAACAGTTCATGCCCAAAAACTGAAAGTTGTCAGCTTATCTGGTGATGAAGCAGCGTACACTGTTCAATACAAATGTTTATTTTTGATCCATGCAATTATTCATTAAAGTAAAGATACTGATACTATTGATGCTGCTTTCGTGGGGTGTTTCGGCACAATATCCCAGGGCTACGGACAGTATACACCGATATCAAGCCACCAATATGGACTCTGTGGTTTACCGTAAACTGGAGCAGATTGACGTGTACCCTAACAGGGGAAAGAACCTTAACTATCGACGTTATACCCGCATGGTCGCCAAAATCAGGAAGGTTTATCCTTTTGCCAAAGATGCAGCCCATCAGTTGGCTATTTATAACGAGAAATTTGAAAAATCAACATCCGAAAGGGAGAAGAAAAAATATGTGCGTTTGGCAGAAAAAGAGCTTTTTGCCAAACACGAAGCTGAATTAAAAAGATTCACCATTACCGAAGGACGCTATCTGATGTTACTCATCGATCGTGAAACAGGGAACAGTTCTTATTCCATCATTAAGGAGTTGAAAGGTGGTGTTTCGGCATTATTCTGGCAGGGCATCGCCAAAATTTTCAACAACGATCTGAAGGAAGAGTACGATCCGCTTTACAACCACTACATTATGGAACAGATTGTATTGATGATAGAAGCCGAAGAAGCCCAAAAAGCAAGGGCAACTCAAATTGATCCTAAAAAAAGGTAGAATGCTTACTTTCCTTTTCCCTGAAAACAATTCAGCAGGGTGTAAATCAGAATCTTAAAATCGAGATACAGTGAGATGTTTTTCAGGTAAATGATGTCGTAGGGCAAACGTTCAACCATTTGATCAACGTTGGAGGCATATCCATATTTTACCTGGCCCCAGGAGGTGATTCCCGGCCTGATGCGTTGCAATTGCATGTAATGAGGCGCTAATTTCTTGATTTCATCGATGTAGTAACGCCTTTCGGGACGCGGCCCTACCAGGGACATATCACCTTTAATGACGTTGTAAAACTGAGGAATCTCGTCGATATGGGTCCGACGCAGGAACTGACCAAATTTGGTGATCCGAGGATCATCGTGCGATGACAGTGCAGGTCCGTTGGTTTCGGCATCGGTGACCATGCTCCTGAATTTGTAAATGGTAAACTCCTTGCCAAACTTCCCTACCCTTTTTTGGGAATAAATGATCCGGCCTTTTGACGATGACCTGATGCCCATGTAAATCAGCGGGAAAAATGGCAGAAAAATAATGAGCGCCAGGGCTGAAAAAACCACGTCGATCAGGCGTTTCAGGTTTTCCTGCCAGGGTGCCATAATCCCGTTGGAGATTTTCACCAGCGGACTGGTATAAATGGTACTGGTTTTAACAGTACCTGCCAAAATATCAAACATATCGGGAATGGCCTTTACTGTGACATTCCGGTAATCGAGGGTTGAAACAATCTCCTGGATCTTATTGTGCTCCGATGTTTCAATGGCAATGATGATTTCTTCAATTCTATTTTCATCAATCAGGCGGGGAACATCTTTCATGGTTCCCAACAAGGGTAGATATTTTTCCAGCAACAGTCCATTATTACTATCAACCTTCACAAACCCGATAAATATGTTGCCGGTTGGCCGGGTGCTGGTGGACATTTCTTCGTATAAGCGTACAGCCCTTTCGTTGCTGCCAATGATAAGCGTATTAAAACCGATCAAGCGTTTGTGCACTTTGTGAATGGTTCTTGTTGACAGAATCAGACGTGGAATCAGGGTCAGGAAAAAGTGCAGCAGTAACAATGCAAAATACGAATGGTAATAATGTTTATAGGTGGAAATGGTGTCGTCAAGCAAAAGGGTAAAAAAGATCACGGTGACCCCTATCAAAGTAGTAAATGCAGTTTGGCCCAAATCAATCAAACGCGAACGACGATAGATATCTTTATAAAAACCAACGGTGTAATAAAGTGAAAGCCAAAAAGCAGGAATCACGAACAAAGCAACCCAGAAGTTGGTATCCAGTTGAATGGATTGTAATCCCTGATAAACTCCATTTTCGAGATAAAACTTCCGGAAAATATAGAAAAGTGACCATGCCATGGCGGCTGCCAACGCATCGAAAACCATGTATCTGGCTACTTGCTTACGCTTATTCATGCAGGTTAAAAATTTTGGTCAATTGATGTAATCCCTTATTGCAGTTATGTGAACGCACCATTTTGAAGAATATTGCACGCAAAACTACTTTTTTTTAACTTTTTTCAAACCTTCACGTGAGTTTTTATTGATCCGTCTAAAAACCTACACCCATCGTGAGTTTGGTTTGAAAAATCATGATGGCCGAAAAGCTCTTTTAGTCGTTGATTTGAAGGATTCCCATGATCTTTTCAAGGGGTTGAAGCATCAGGCAAAAATGATGAAAGCTAAATTGGGGACG
>JAFGVJ010000147.1 GCA_016938055.1 Prolixibacteraceae bacterium | reverse complement strand
TTACCTGGTGAGGCTTAGCTACACCGGGAAGGTAATCACCAGCAAACTGGTGAAGAACTAACATTCCCGGCATGATATTTACCAGAGCTACAAAGAACCATGGTCTGATATTCACCATGGCTTTGTTATTGCTGAGTACCTTGTTTGGCAGGACCCAGCCAATTTATTGACTTTCATATGATGCAGAAAGTGCTTAACTTGTTGTTGCGATGAAAAGGATCAAGCTCATCAGGGGGGACCTTACCCGCATGGAAGTGGATGCCATTGTGAATGCAGCGAACAATTCTCTGCTCGGAGGCGGTGGTGTCGATGGGGCCATACACCGTGCTGCCGGACCTGAATTACTGGCCGAATGCCGTGCACTGAACGGCTGTGCCACAGGGGACGCCAAAATTACCAAAGGATATCACCTGCCTGCAAAATTCATTATACACACCGTTGGCCCGGTTTGGAACAACGGACTGCATGGCGAACCTGAACTACTGCGAAGTTGTTACAAAAAAAGTCTTGAACTTGCTACTCAATACAATGTTCTGAGTTTGGCTTTCCCCAATATCAGCACGGGGGTTTACCACTTTCCGAAACCTTTGGCAGCAAGCATTGCGATTGAAACAGTGAAAGAGTATCTGAAACAAAACAAAACTCCTGAAGAATTAATCTTTTGTGTGTTCGACGAAGAAAACTACTCCATCTATTACGAACTGCTCAATCGTTGAACAAAGCTTTCAGGGAAGCAAAAAAATCATCATCCCATCCATCCGAAATGTTTTCATAAGCTTCATCGGGGATGTTTTCGTGCCGTAATTCAACACTGGTGCCATCCTTGTCGGGGTGCAGCTTGATGGTGACCTGAGATTCCTCCTCTTCAAAATACCAAATTTGGCTGATCAGCCTATCTTGTTCAAAAGCGAGGTTTCGACCGGTGATGGATCCGTCCCACAGTGAAAACTCAGTATCAGGTTCAGGAGTAAATTCAGCCTTTTCACCAGTCCAGATTTCCAACATCACCTGATTGGTAAGGGCATTGTATACATCGGCAGGACTGGCATGCAAGGAATAATATCGTTTAATCGCTTTCATGATATCAAATTCAATTCAACAGCAAGGTAAATTTTTTCAGTGTGAATCAGCAGGGTTTAAGTTTAAAATTTGAAAGAAATCCCGATGGTGAGGAATTCCTTTACCTGCAAACGGGTACCGCTTTGATCGGCACCACTGTCGTCGGTCCACTTAGATTCCACATCCTTATCGTAAATCAAGTGAAGGTTCACCTGAGTCGAAATGAATTGATTCACTTTGAAATCGAGGGTGGTTTCGGTGTCAAAATCGGGGATTTTAAACAACTGCAACTCCCCTTCATTGTCGCGTCCAAAATTAATAAACACCGAATTGCGTGTTTTCAAGCTGATATTTTCAATAATCTTATCGGCATAATCGAGTTTGCCTGACATCCCCAGACGGGTTCTGCGGGTTTCCCCTTCTTCCAAACCAAAAACTTTTTCATTCACCTCGGGATTCAACACGTAGGTTGTCTTGATCGAAAGTGGCGACAGAAAGGTCGATATTTTTTTATTGGGTTTGAAATCGAATCCACCCGAGAAGGTCAGGTATGCAGGTGACATGATGGAAGAGTTGGGCACCTCATCGTTGTTACTCTTAAAACCCAAAAAGAATTGGGTTTTGAAGTTGACTTCGGCCGAATAAAACCACTCTTTGAAGGCCGAAAAACCCAAACGTGAGTTGATTTCAACATTGTCCGAGTTTTTGTGCCAGTTTCGTGGAGCGGTGGTTCCTTCATCGGGCATGTAATAAATCAAACCCAGTTTGGCATCAATCCCGTTTTCCCATTTCAACTTTTCTTTAGAGTAGTTGATATCATAGGCAAAAGTGGCAAGAGCCGATGCCGATGAATTACCTCCTTTCGACCAGTAATCATTGATATAGGTTTGAGTAAAACCTGAATAGACTTTTCCGCCCAGTTTCCAGGGACTCAATTCAGGTTTTCGGGCAGCTACCTTGGTCAGTTTTTGATCAAACTGATGGTCAAGGTGCACTTTATCAACAATTTTCGATTCCCGTTGTGTGATTCGTGACAGGTTCACCATTTCATCCACAAAAACCCTCACATGGTGCTTGTCAATATTTTCGAAACGCAAACCAATGGAATCATTCTGGGCATTCTTCAACCAAACCCACTGGTACCAAATGGTATCATTCTGCAACTTTACGGTGGAAGCTTCGTTGAAAATGTTGATGATATTGAGCTCGTAAGGTGTATGGTTAACATGTTTGATTAAGGCTTCAACACGCCGTGCAAAATCGTCGTTGACCAAAAGGCTGACCGAGTCGTTGTATGCTTTGAGGATTTTCAGGTTGTGCCGGGTTACCGAATCGGTATATTGTTTTTTAAGCTGATCGGTATAGGTTTGAAGGGCATTTGCACGATAGTTCGTTATCACCGAATCGCGGTAAGCAGTTACCAGTTTCAAATTGTAAATTTTCCGGGCATCTTCGAGATAATGGGTAATCAATGAATCGGCTTCCCTGATTTTGCCATAAGCATGTGATTGCCGGGCAGCTTCCTTCAGCTCTTGCAGTGAATCGGGCAGCGTGATCAATGAATCAGTCAGTAATTTCTGTATGTTTCCGGCAGTGATGAGGGGTATTTTCGCATACATGCCCACAAATTCATCTTCGGGGACAATGATGGATTCAGGGACCAGGTCGTTGGCGGCTTTTTTTTCCAGGTTGATGAGTGAATTGTTGATTTCCCAGGCCCTGATGTACCCTTCAATTTTATTGGCTTCGGCAATGTTTTGCCATTCGCGTTTGATCCAAAGTTGCGAGGTATCCAAATCGGTATTCAATTCATTGAGGACCGAATCGATGGGGCGGGTCTCGATGTATGTGATCAGCTCCTTAAGCCTGTTGTATTGAGCCTGATCAACCGGCTTCCACTCCCCGCCTTCCAATATTTGTTTGACTTCACTGATTTGCAACTGAATGGATTTTTGTTGTTTTTCCTCCAACTGATTTCCATACAGACCGATCCATCCAAACAAGCACAATGCGATTAATAGTTCCTTCATATAAACGTTATCATTGCTTCATCAACCATAAAAAACTGAAGCTTTCGCTTTTTATTGCCAGGCAGAATATGGATTGACCGAAAGTTTGAAATTGTAATAGCGCACGTCAGTACTGACTTCTTCCAGCGCCCAATCGGGTTTCTGAAAGGATTCATTTTCGTCATTCAGTTCAATTTCAGCCACAATTAAACCCTTGTTTGCTCCTTCAAAGACATCAATCTCCCATAATTTCCCATAAACTTCGAGAAGATACCGGGTTTTTTCTACCAGGGCACCCACCTTCAAATCGAGGAGTTGCCGGGCATCGTTCACCGCGATTTCATATTCAAATTCATCGCGCGAAATGCCTGTCAGTTTGCTTTTGATGGTCATAAAAGCCCGATCATCGGCAATTCGGACCCTGATGACTTTCGTCTCATCGATGCACAAATATGCCTGAGCCATTTTAACCGGTTTGCCCTGCCAGTTCCACAAAGCAGCATCAACCAGGAATTTTCTTTCTATTTCTTTTGCCATTATTGGATCAATAAATCACGTATTTCCAAAAAATTACTTTCAAGGCGGAACATATTCTCCGCCATAAATTGAAACATCGTTTCCCAGTGTCCTATATGATACAAATCAACACCGTTATATTCGGTATAGATGCGGCATACTTCCTGTCCGTTATCGCGGATAAAGGCAAAATCCCAGATCAATCCGTTTGGAAAACCCCTTTCCATTATGCCTTTGCATTGCTCCAGTTTTTCATACACTTCGAGCCGTTGTTCCTCGCTGCGATGCAGAATTTCAAGCATCACCTGTACCTTTTCCCTTCCGGGCTCAAACCTGAAGTGAAGGTCCTTAACCTTTGTTTTGTGCAACATCCACATCCTGCGTTTGCCTTTCAGGTACTTTAGCCGGCTGCAATACAATTGAAAGCCTGACCAAAACGAAGCATTCAGTTGTTTTATTTCATCTTTAGTATACACCCCGCAAAAATACCAGTCGGATCAATGATGAGCAAAAAAAAGAGGAATGAAAGTACTTCGAATGAAAAAGATTAACAATTTTACGGAAAAGCTTTTGAAGTGAAACCCTTGTTTGTATATGGTACACTGCTGTTTCCCGAAGTAGTAAAAAAGCTGATCGGGAAACATGTCACCCAAAAAGCCGTGTTGGACAATTATCGACGTATTGAAATCATTGAACGTGGCCAGCGCCTCCCTTATCCGGCTCTGCTTCCTTTGGCAGGCGCTCGTACCGAAGGAATGTTGCTGAGTGGTTTAACAGCACAAGAGCTGCTCCTGCTCGATGAGTATGAAGGGGAGGAATACGAACGGACAGAAGTTTCGGTTCTTACAGATACCGGTACATGCAAGGCCTGGTGTTATGTTTGGAAAGCCAATCACCTGGCTGTAAGCGGGGAAGACTGGGATCCTGAGCATTTTGCCGCGAATGCCTTAAGTGCCTGGTTGCAGGAGCTACCTGATGATTAATACATCACATCGCGTTCAATTGACTTAGCAGCACTACGATTTCGGACAATTATAAAATTTATCAGTTTATAAATCCTTTTTAAGATAAACCATATCAATAAGTTGTATCTCACCATCGAACATCGGGTGGTCATAGTTATCCGTGAAAAAGTTTTTAACCCGATGTGACTTTATAAATCCACAACTTTCATAAAACGACAAAATTGCCGGTGTTTCGCCTGTCCCGACGAGCATTGTTGTGAAG
>JAFGVJ010000146.1 GCA_016938055.1 Prolixibacteraceae bacterium | reverse complement strand
GCTTTTGAAGGAATATAATCGAGGTCGCCCACTTTCCGTTTGCGCGTGCAATGCCGGCAATACATGGCGCAAATGTTACTCACATGGAACAATACCCTGTCGGGGTAACGGTGGGTGATGCCTTCCACCGGGCTGTCCTTTTCTTCCGACAAGGGATCACGTTGTTCGAATCGGGAAACGATCAACTCCCGCCGATCGGCAAAAGCCTGCTTGTAAACCGGATCGTTGGCAAAGTTTTTCCGATCGATCAGCGATAAATAATAGGGAGTGATGGCTAGTGGAAACTGATCCAAAGTTTCAGACAATTCTTCGCGTTCTTCTGCTGAAAAACGGATACCGGTTAAATGTTCGAACTGCTCGATTGTTCGGATACTGTTTTTTAACTGCCAATGCCAGTCGGTCCAGTTTTGTTCCGTGGCATTGATCTCAATTTTTTGGAGAATTTGTAGTTGATTCTTGCTCAATATTTGCATAGACCTAATTTTGTTTCTGTGCGAACAAATTTACAAAAAAGATGCGAGAACAACGATTCTGCCTGGCATTGGCCAACATGGTTCAATCAAAACACCCCGATAAAAACACACATCATCAACTTTTTACAAAAGCAGATCGATGCACAACCCGGTAGTGCTCATTTTAATTTCTATAGAATCAATATTGCATTTTTTTAAGAAGAGATGTCATCATCAAGGGCAATGACCGGCGGAACCTCCAGTGCACCAATTTCCAAAATTTCGACCAGCTTTTCCAGCACCTGTTCAATTTGACCAAGTTCAGCCTGATCCATTTTCTCGAGTTTGTGGCTCAAGCGATCGTGCAGGAGGGGTGGCAATTGTTTGATCAGGTTCAGTCCCGAGGCCGTTAACACGAGGTTGGTCACCCGCTTGTCACCCTTTTTCGACATCCTGGCCACCAGTCCTTTCTTTTCCAAACGCTGAACAATGCCGCTCACGGTGCTGGCATTGAGGTTCAGAAACCGTTTTACCGCTTGCTGCGTTGCATGATACTGATCAGAATTGTACAGAAAATTAAGACAGAGCACCTGGGGAATGCTCACACCATGGTCTTTCTGGATTTTTTTTGATTCAAGGTTGATTGAACGAACAATCTTGCGTATGTTGATCAGTACATCGGTTGCATCCATGTTGTCGAAATTTCAATAAAAATAAGGTGGTTCACCCAATTCGCAAAGTTTCGACACCGAAAGTATTCAACAAGCAACATTGGAAAGCTAAAGCAAATTGCTTAGTTTTGCTGCCATGGTGATCAAACGTTTGCACATACAGCTGGCCGGTTTTGTACTACTACTGGGCTTGATGTTCGTCCTGAACAACAGGCTGGAGCAAACACAAACCCCACAGACACCCACCAGTGAAACTTTGGTGGAAAGCTGGCAGAACGACGCCGGAATTGCCCCCTTAACAGCGCAAATTCCGGAACGAACCGAAGGTTCACTCCCCATTAAACTGATTACCAATCTGAACACCAATTTCTTGATTTTCACCAATCACAGTTTCACCTTCCGGATGGAGACTTTTCTCCGGGTGCAAAAAAAGTATTATCAATCCTTTAGTCATAAAATTCAACGAGCAGTAATCCTCATGGTGATGACTACCGCAAAAAATAAAGATATTCGCTGACAACCAACAGCTTTCACACCGTGAGAGCGCCAGAATGAGAGAATAATCGAACAATTTTCATCATTCTTTTTTAAACTTTTTTACTGAACGAAATGAGAGAATAATACCTTGAACAAGTTTTATTCTCTCATTTTATTTTTCAAGCTGCCAAACATTAAATTGATTTCACCACTGATAATAAAAATTTATCTTTGGCGTTAATTGGGTAAACTTGTATGAACACATGAAAAACCTTTTACGAACGATTATACTTTTACTGTTTGTTTCACCGGTGAAAGGCCAGTTTGGCGGCTCTTCCACCTACGATTTTTTGAACCTTACTTCATCGGCCCGGATCAACGCGCTCGGGGGAAACCAAGTGGGTTTGATCGACAGTTCAGAATTGAGCCTGGCCTACTACAACCCTGCCCTGCTCATGCCTGCCACCCATAACTTCATGTCGTTGAATTACATCGATTACATTGCTGACATTAGAATAGGCTTTGCATCCTATGCCCGGCATTATGATGAAATTGGAACTTTTTCGGCAGGTATTCAGTACGTGAATTATGCCAAATTCCAGGAAGCGCTTGAAAATGGCGAATTGACCGGAAATACTTTTACAGCCAGCGACTATGCGCTGAACCTGATTTATTCACGCAACATCTGGGATCATTTCACCGGAGGAATCAACATCAAACCCATCTATTCGTCGTACGAAACCTATACTTCATTCGGGCTTGCAGCCGATGCCGGGATCAGTTATGTTGATTCGAGCGGTAACTTTTCGGCCGGTCTGGTTGCCAAAAACTTTGGAACACAATTCACCACTTATCTCAGGAACGGGGAAAAAGAGCCACTGCCTTTCGACTTGCAGTTTGGATTTTCACAAAAGCTGGCCCACGCACCTTTTCGCTTTAGCGTAACCCTGCACAACCTCACCAACTGGCAGCTCACCGACAAATCGACCTGGGACTTCGACAACCGCGATCCCAATGACCCCATTTACGGCCGTTCCGACGATGCCATCAAACAATTCATGCGGCATGTGATTCTGGGAATAGAGTTTGTGCCCACCAAAAATTTTATTGTAGGCCTGGGTTACAATTTCCAACGCCGATGGGAATTATCGGTCGACAGCAACATGGCTGCCGTTGGATTATCGGGGGGATTTACCGTGAGGTTGTCGAAATTCAGGGTATCGTATGCCATTACCAGCTACCACCTGAGCAGCACTTCGAACATATTCTCCATCACCACCAATTTATCGGAATTCATTCGCTGATATCTGAAAGCGGCTTTTCCAATCGTGGCAAAGCCTTATCTTTGCAGAAATTTAAAAACATGCAGGCTCCAAAAATCATCATCGCCGTCGATGGTCATTCATCGTGCGGGAAAAGTACTTTATCGAAACAGCTGGCCAGGGTACTCCACTACAATTACATCGATACGGGGGCCATGTACAGGGCAGTTACGCTCTATGCCTTGCGAAAAGGGCTCATTGCCAACAATCAGGTTGATGAACAAGCCCTCATCAATGAGCTACTCAACATCCACATCACTTTCAGCTTTAACGAAAAAGAACAAAAAAGCGATACCATCCTGAACGGAGAAAATGTTGAAAACGAAATCCGCTCGCTCAGGGTTTCGGGATTTGTAAGCCCTGTTGCCACCATTAAAGCCGTACGAGAGGCCATGGTTGAACAACAACAGGCCATGGGCATCGAAAAAGGCATTGTAATGGATGGGCGCGATATTGGCACCGTGGTTTTCCCGCAAGCCGAGCTGAAAATTTTCATGACTGCCTCGCCCGAAGTGAGGGCAAAGCGCCGTTACGACGAATTATTGGCCAAAGGTGAAACCGTTGCCTACCAGGACATTTTGCAAAATGTGGAAGCCCGTGACCACCTTGATTCCACCCGCGAAGAAAGCCCCCTGAGAAAGGCTGAAGATGCCCTGGTGCTGGACAACAGCTACCTGAGCCGCGAAGAACAGTTGAGCTGGGTACTGGATAAAGTAAAAACCTTGTTGCATGAAGATTGAGATTGACCCCCATTCAGGATTTTGTTTTGGCGTGCAAAAAGCCATTTCAAAAGTCGAAGCTCTCACAGCCGACGGTACAACAAGCCTTTCCTGCCTGGGCGACATCGTGCACAATCACGAGGAGGTTGACCGGCTTTCGAAACTGGGCATGAAAACTTTTACTAGCGCCGATATTGATCAGATTAAAAATGAAACCATCCTGATCAGGACCCACGGCGAACCGCCTTCGACCTACGAAAAACTCCGGCAAAACAACAACCAGATTGTTGATGCTACCTGCCCTGTGGTGCTGAAACTGCAGTCGAGGGTGAAGAAAAGTGAAGCGGCGCAACGCGTCTTAAACGGACAACTGGTGATATTTGGCAAGCAGGGACATGCCGAAGTGGTGGGACTGAACGGACAAACCGGTAACAGGGCCATTGTGGTGTCTGCTTCAGATGATTTGGCCAAGATCGATTTTGAACGTCCGATTGAGCTATACAGCCAAACCACCATGCCTCTCGATGCGTTCCTGCAAATTAGTAATGAAATAAAACAAAGGGCCAAAGCCGAAGTGATCATCCACGATACCGTTTGCCGCCAGGTTTCCAACCGCGTACCCCGCATCAGGATTTTTGCTGCCCAACACGATGTGGTGGTTTTTGTGAGCGGGAAAAAAAGCTCCAACGGGAAGGTATTGTTCGAAGTGTGCAAACAGGTCAATGAGCAATCCTATTTCATCTCAAGCCCCGATGAATTGGAGAAACCCTGGTTCAAGGATGCCAAAAACGTGGGGATTTGCGGAGCCACCTCTACCCCAACCTGGCTGATGGAAAAAGTAAAGGAGCAACTTCAATCGTGGTTTTACTGAGCTTTTCGATTTAAAAAATCGATGGGATAAAAAGCAGTTTCCAGCTCCTCTTTTTCGATGCTAAACCCTGCTTTGAGGTAAGCCTTCAGGGCTGAAGGATGATCATGTTCACAGGTGTGCAGCCACACCTTGTCCCCTTTTCGTCCGGCCATGGCCACTGCCGATGCAATGAGTTTTTGCCCCAAACCTTTTCCGGTAAATTCAGGCAATAACCCCAGATGCACAATTTCGGCCTCCCCCTTTTGCCTGAAATCAATTTCGAAATAAGCGCACAATTCATCTTTTTGAAAAAAATGCCATATTTCCACTTGCTCATCCAGCAGGAGCTTGTTCAGCGCTTCGGGTTCGATCAACAAACGCCCGGTCCAGCCCCAGGGATCCCCCACCCGATGAAAGAGCTGTAAATATTTTTCAGCATCAGGGTTTTCCCACAAAATGCAAGCACACCCTTTATCAAGCGGAAGCTCCTGTTTGTACACCAGATACCAGGTTTTCACCTTTACTTCCCGAAATAAATTCTTCATAAAAAATCACAAATTGGAATTCAAAATAAACAGGCAATCATTTGTTATGTAAAATTTAAACCTTAAATTTATGGGTGTTAAAAAATCACCGGTGTTGACACCCCTTCAATTGCCTGGATGAATCGACAACAAAGCCTTCGAAATTAAACAACATCCCGCAATTCACCAAGGTAGAAGCAACACCTTGTTTTTCAACTTAAAAAATCATCGCCATGAAACCAATCACCCTCATTGCAAGCCTGTTATTGTTGCTAAGCATTTCTGTTTCGGCATACAACCAACTTTATGTGAATGATCCTCAAAACTGGAATAACTTTCAGGGAATCATTGAAGACGCTGAGCTCACGGTACGCCCCATGGGTGCTTTTGTGGAATACGGACTTACCATGACCATTTCGGGAAAGGTATCCAATTGGGTAAGCGACAACGCCCAGCTGGAAATTGTGTTGGATTTCGACCTGCCGGCCAATTCCATGGTCACCGACTCGTGGCTGTGGATATACGGCGAGCCCAAACAGGCCGAGATTCTGGATCGCTGGACGGCCTCGGGCATTTATGAATCCATTGTGAACAGGCGCAAGGATCCATCACTATTGGTCAAAAATGGTCCTAACAGTTACCAGATCAGGGTGTATCCCATGAAAAAAGATGAAGCCCGAACCTTCAAAATGGTGTACCTGACCCCGGCAAGCATTGCATCAGATCAACTACAGATTGATATTCCATCGAACATCCTGCAACTATCGGCTGATCCCCTGGAACAGTTTCCGGTATATGTATTCCCCAATCAGTTTTACGGGAACCTTACCTCGGGCAACGAAGCCGTGAACATCAGCCAGGTAAACCACGAAAGCCTGGGTGGATGCACGCTGGCCATGCTTCCCAATTCTGCCTTTTCTTCGCCAAGGCTTTACCTCGAAGGCAGCCAGCAATCTGCTACGAGCCTGTACCGTTATGGCAATGACGATGAAGGCTACTATCAGATTTCATTCACTCCCTCGGAATTCATTGAAATTGCTGATCAAGGGCAAAAAATCTGCTACCTGGTTGATTACGATGATGTTTATACAAATTATGAACTTGACGATTTACTGGATCAACTGAAAATCAGCATCAAAAGCAGCCTGGGTGAAAATGACCGCTTCAACATTGTTTTTTCACGTTTTGCCAGTTCGGCATTTTTTGATGAATGGATGCCGGCTAGCGATGAAAACATCGAAACAGCATTTCACGATGTCCAGATGTCGGTATACAGTAACCTTGTCAACGTGCTGGCTACCGGAATCAATTTTATGAACAGCCAAAACGAAGACGGAAAATTGTTGCTGATTACCAATAATTGCAGGGAAATCAAAACCTCTGAATCCAACGCCATCATTGCTGATTTGCAGGAGCTCAATATCAACCTTACGCCCATCGATGTGATTGATTTTGCCACGTCGAATTACCGGAACCTCTGGCTCTCCAATACATATTACGAAAACAACAGTTATCTGTTCCGAAACCTTTGCCGGCTTACCAAGGGAGAGTATTATCAGTTCCTGAACAAAAGCAACTTCGCATTTGAGGCTCATCTCGATGCAGCCTTGTTACAGTTTGCCCAGCAACGCGTTTCAAACATCGACGTTTACACCAGCAGTGAACAGGGACTTTGTTATGGCCGCATGTCGTTCGCCAGTTCGCTTACCCAGCAATACCTGCTGAACAGGCCGGTTTATCAGCTTGGAAAATACAAAGGAGGTTTTCCCGATATGATTGAAGTGACGTTTGAAATGGAAAACGAACTTTATCATTTCAAAAATGATTTATCTGGAACAGCAATCATGGAAGACGATTCTGTTATCAAAACCATCTGGAATGGATTGAACATCAGCCAGCTTGAAAAACAAGGCAATACCAACAACATCATCAACGACATCATTACCTTGAGTATCGATCATCGAATTCTAAGCTATTACACGGCCTTCCTTTGTGTTGAAGACGATGTGGAAATATGTGAAGATTGCGGCGATGTGACAGAGGGCAACGATGATGAATGGGTCACCCAAAACGATGAACAGGAAACATTTACCAGCTTGAAAATGTACCCGAACCCCTTTACCACCGAAGTGGTGATAGAGATCCCCGATGTTGAAAAGATGCTACACCTGAAAATTTACAATCTTTCAGGCCAGTGCATCAAAACATTCATGGCCGGCAACGGCCAAAACAGCTTTGTTTGGGATGGAACCGACGAAGAAGGCAAGCCGGCCGAAAGGGGTATTTACCTGGTGAGGCTTAGCTACACCGGGAAGGTAATCACCAGCAAACTGGTGAAGAACTAACATTCCCGGCATGATATTTACCAGAG
>JAFGVJ010000145.1 GCA_016938055.1 Prolixibacteraceae bacterium | reverse complement strand
TTTGTATTTTTAATAGGCGCGTTCGTTGTTGCCTTCGTAGTAATTGATGAAGGAGGTATTGACCACCTTATTTCCACCAGGTGTTGGGTAATCGCCGGTGAAATACCAGTCGCCCGTGTGGTTGGGAGCTGCCTTGTGCAGGTTTTCAACAGATTGAAATACCAATTCCACTTCAGCATGACAATCATCGGGCTTTAGCATTTGGGCCATCCTGTCTGAAATCTGTTCCGGGGTAAAGGGACGGTAGATTTCCTTTACAAAATTCACAATCTCTTCCTTAGGCAGGTTACGCTGTTCATGGCATTTCTGATATACCTCATCAATCAAGCTTGTCATTCCCTGCTCTTTTAATAAAAGAATGGCTGCATTGAAGGCTGCAAATTTTTCCAATTGCGTCATGTCAATCCCGTAACAATCGGGATACCGGATTTGGGGGGCCGAGGAAACAATGATAATTTTTTTAGGATGTAAACGGTCGAGTATGCGAAGGATGCTTTGCTTGAGCGTAGTTCCCCTCACAATAGAATCGTCGATGATCACGAGTGTATCCTTGTAATTTTTGACCACACCATAGGTAACATCGTAAACGTGGGCCACCAAATCGTCGCGACCGGAGTCGCTGGTAATGAAAGTGCGAAGCTTCACATCTTTGATGGCAATTTTCTCCATCCTTGGTTCAACGGCAATGATTTCAGCAATTTTCTCTTCGGTAAGATTACCGTTCAATGCTTTGATTTGCTTTTTCTTCCAATTGAGCAGGTGTTCCCTCACACCTTCCATCATGCCGTAAAACGAAGTTTCAGCTGTGTTGGGAATGTAGGAAAATACGGTGTCGCTGAAGTTATACGCTACTTTTTCGAGGAGTGTGGGTGCCAGAAAACGTCCCAGATTTTTACGTTCGTTGTAAATGTCTTTATCACTTCCGCGCGAAAAATAAATTCGTTCAAAGGAGCAGGCTTTCCGTTTGTGGGGCACACGAACGATTTCAGTACCAATGCGTCCGTCCTTTTTCACAATCAGTACTTCGCCGGGATTCACCTCTTTCACATCGTCAATGCGAACATTCATCACGGTTTGGATGACCGGACGTTCAGAGGCAACCACAACAATTTCATCGTTATAATAATAAAAAGCAGGTCGGATTCCCCAGGGATCACGGGTAACAAACAAGTCGCCATGGCCAATCATCCCGGCAATGGCATAACCGCCATCCCAGTCGCGCGATGCATTTTCGAGAACTTTTTGCAGGTCGAGTGTGCGCTCCAACTCGGGCGAAATGTCTTTGTTAGACATGCCTTCGTTTTTATATTGCCTGAATTTCAGCTCGTTTTCCTGATCGAGGAAATGTCCTACTTTTTCGAGCACAGTAACGGTATCGGTGTAAGCGCTGGGATGCTGCCCCAGTTCAACCAGGCGGTCGAAAAGTTCATCGGTATTGGTGAGGTTGAAGTTACCCGCCAGCACCAGGTTTCGCGAACGCCAGTTATTCTGCCGCATAACAGGATGAACAAATTCGATAGAATTCCGCCCGAAAGTACCATAACGGAGATGTCCCAGATAGGCTTCGGCAGCAAAAGGCAAGTGAGCTTTGGCCCAGGCAGGTTCATCAAAAATTCCGTGATGATTGACTTCAGCCTTTCGGTAAATTTTATTGATTTGGTCAAAAATGTCCTTGATGGGGTTGGGTTTTACCGACCTTAAACGGTCGAGATATTCTTCGCCGGGGACGCTGTCGATTTTGAGGGAAACCAAACCAGCACCATCTTGTCCGCGATTGTGCTGTTTTTCCATCAAGAGGTAGAGCTTGTTCAGCCCGTACATCCAGGTACCGTATTTTTCCTTGTAAAATTCGAGTGGCTTCAGCAAACGGATCATTGCAATGCCACACTCATGTTTGATTTGATCACTCATACATCTTCGTCGTTTCACTTTTCCTTTTCAATTCAGGAAAATTGATCACATCTTCAACAATTAATGGGTTAGGAAAATCCTTTTCAATAAGGTGTTTCAGGTAAATGGCTTCACTTCTATCCCTGAAATCACCCACTCTCACTTTAAAATCTGGACCTGGAAAGGATTTGTAAATTTTATAATCGGGGAAACTGGCCAGAAATCTTGAATAGATTCGATCAGCCCCGTCTTTAGGCCCCTGATAAATCTGAACCCTGTAACCATCAATACCCCCTTTACGGAGACTTTCTTCCTTCTTGATATCTAATAAAAGATGAATGGTGGAATCTGAATTAATTGTTAAATGATTCCAACCTGTTGTTCTGGAAAGGGTATCGGGTCTTTGGTCAGTGAAAGCTGGTGCTGTAATGGGGCCTGTTTGGGTATCGCCAGGCGCATTGTTTGCCGGGTATTGTGCTTTTGCAGTGAATACCATCATCAACAGCAGAACGACAACAATTCCTAAAATCTTCATTATGAATCGATAATACTACTAATTGTTTTGTTTCAGGCAAACAAAGATAAGTGATTTTAGATAGAAACGAACGATGTTCAACATTCACTTTCCATGAATTATCAACCGTTTGTTTCTACCCTTTTTTCATTATGCCGGAATCACTTCGCCATAAAGGTCGAACAAATCGGAGGCCACAATGCGAACCTGGTAGAAAGCTCCTTTTTGCAGTTCCCGATCTTTCCGAATGAGCACTTCGCCATCCACTTCGGGGGAATCAAACTCTGTTCTACCTACATAGTATTCACC
>JAFGVJ010000144.1 GCA_016938055.1 Prolixibacteraceae bacterium | reverse complement strand
TGGCTTTCGATACGCTTTATGCCGAAGGACAGCGCCGTTATGTTGAAAGCCTTTCGTCCTATGCGCGGCAATTTCTGGGTCGAATCAACAAGCCCGAAGTCGATTTCATAAAGGGAATTCCGCCTGCCATAGCCATTGAGCAAAAGGTAAATACCCGGAATCCACGGTCAACAGTTGGAACATCCACCGAGATTTACGATTATCTCAAACTGCTTTTTGCACGTGTGGGCCGAACCATATCACCGGTTTCAGGAAACGAGGTCAAAAAACATGATGTAAGCGATGTGGTGGATTACCTGCTTACTTTCCCGGAAAACACCAGGGCATTGATTTTAACTGGTTTTCACACGCATCACCACCGTAAATTGGAAGAAGAAATCGGGCTCTTGTTTCAACAGGGTTTCACCAGGCTGGAACTCGACAACGAGATTCTTCCCATCGATTCGGCAGATACCCTTGAAAAAATTCATGGCAGGGAGAAACATCTGAACCTGGTGATTGACCGCATTAGCATCACCACCGACGATGACACGCTCAGCCGTATGGCCGACTCAGTTCAATCGGCTTTCAACGAAGGTCATGGCAACTGTATTCTGAAAATTTTTGCGAACAACGAAATCATTATCAAGACCTTTACACACCGCTTTGAACTCGACGGGTTAATTTTTGAAGAACCTACTCCTGATATGTTCAGTTTTAACAATCCGGTGGGAGCTTGCCCCAGATGCGAAGGTTATGGCAAAGTTATTGGAATAGACGAAGACCTGGTGATCCCCAACAAAACCCTGTCGGTATACGACAATGCTGTGGTATGCTGGAAGGGTGAGAAAATGAGTGAATGGAAGGACCAGCTGGTGAACAATGCCGAAAAATTTGATTTCCCCATTCACAAGCCTTACTATGAGCTGACCGAAACTCAAAGAGAATTGCTTTGGAACGGCAACCGCTATTTCAATGGAATTCATGCTTTCTTTCAACACATTGAAGAAAAAAGTTACAAAATTCAATACAGGGTTTTGCTTGCCCGCTACCGTGGTAAAACTACCTGTCCCGATTGTAAGGGTTCCCGTTTGAAGAAAGAGGCTGCATATGTGAAGGTAAATGATTATTCGCTGCACCAATTGGTGCTCATGCCAGTTGAAGAGTTGAAGATATTGTTTGCAGGGATGCAGTTCAACGAACATGAACTAAAAATTGCCAACCGGCTGCTGAAAGAAATAAACAACCGATTGGACTTTCTGTGTGATGTTGGTTTGGGTTACCTCACATTGAATCGCTTATCTTCTACCCTTTCGGGAGGAGAATCGCAAAGAATCAACCTGGCAACTTCATTGGGAAGCGGTTTGGTAGGCTCACTTTACATTCTCGATGAACCCAGTATAGGACTTCATTCGCGTGATTCCTTGCGACTGATTGGTGTACTGAAACAATTAAAAAAACTTGGAAACACGGTGGTGGTGGTGGAACACGATGAAGAAATTATGCGGGCTGCCGACCTGGTTATTGACATAGGCCCCGGAGCCGGTATGCACGGCGGAAATATTGTATTCATTGGCGATCAGGAGCAGTTGCAACACGATACCCTCAGCCTCACAGCCCGCTACCTTTCAGGTTCCGAAAAAATAGAGATCCCCAAGCAACGTAGAAAATGGAACAACTACCTGTTAATCAAAGGGGCTCTAGAGAACAACCTGAAAAATATCGATGTAAAAATTCCACTCAACGTGATGACCGTGATAAGCGGGGTGAGTGGTTCGGGTAAATCATCGCTGATCAAGCAGGTACTTTATCCGGCCATTGCCAAACAATTTGGCATGTATGGTGAACACACAGGCAAACACGACCTGTTAAGCGGTGATTTACAACTGATTCATGCAGTAGAATTTGTCGATCAGAATCCAATAGGAAAATCATCGCGATCCAATCCTGTAACCTATCTGAAGGCTTACGACGAGATCAGGGCCCTATACGCTGAACAGCAAAGTGCAAAAATCATGGGTTTGAAACCCTCGCACTTTTCCTTCAATGTTGACGGGGGACGCTGCGACGAATGCCAGGGTGAAGGGCAAATCAAGGTTGAAATGCAGTTCATGGCCGACATTAGCCTGGTTTGCGAGAGCTGCAATGGTAAGCGCTTCAAAGAAGATGTACTGGAAGTTAGTTACCGCGAAAAAAACATTCACGACGTACTGGAAATGACGGTTGATGAAGCCATTGATTTTTTCTCGAAGGACAAAGACCTCACGCCCAGGAAAATTGTTAAACGCCTGCAACCTTTGCAGGATGTTGGTTTGGGGTATGTTCACCTGGGACAATCATCCAGCACCCTGTCGGGGGGTGAAAGTCAACGGGTAAAACTGGCTTCATTCCTGGCAAAAGAAAAACAGGAACATACCTTGTTCATTTTCGATGAACCTACTACAGGCTTGCATTTTCA
Organism: Prolixibacteraceae bacterium; assembly: GCA_016938055.1. Taxonomy (GTDB): domain Bacteria; phylum Bacteroidota; class Bacteroidia; order Bacteroidales; family Prolixibacteraceae; genus Roseimarinus. The sequence continues at coordinate 4,550 of JAFGVJ010000144.1, read as the reverse complement.
CGACATCAAAACCTTGTTGAAATCATTCAATGCCCTGTTGGAAAGAAATCATTCCATTGTGATTGTTGAACACAACCTGGAAGTGATCAAATCGGCCGACTGGGTGATCGATCTTGGACCTGAAGGTGGTGACAAGGGAGGACAAATTGTCAAAGAAGGCGTGCCTGAGATGTTGATTGAAGCGAACGAGTCATACACCGGAATGGCATTACGCTCCCGCTTTGATTAAGCGGGTTAAAGCAATTTTTCGGTACTGTCAATCATTTCATTCAGCTTCAGCATTTCTCTTCGGAAGTAAAAAGTTACAACCAGCGCCGATACCAGGCTTGATATGGGCATGGACAACCAAACGCCATCGAGCCCCACGTAGTTGGGGAGAATGAGCAGTATGGGGGTTAGAACAATTACTTGCCTGAGCAATGATATGACCATGGCCAGTTTAGCGTTTCCCGTTGATTGAAAATAGTTACCTACCACTACCTGAAAACCAACCAGAAACGACATGGCCAGGGAAATTCTGATCCCACGCACCCCAATATCGTACAAAAGCTGATCGCTGGTATTGAACATCTTCACGATACTTCCAGGGAAAAGTTCTACCACCAGGAATCCAATTACCGAAATCACTGAAGCGATGACAATTCCCTTTAAAAGTGTGGTTTTTACCCGCGCGAAATTTCGGGCACCGTAATTGAAACCAATGATGGGTTGTGTAGCCATGTTCACGGCCACAATGCACATAAAAATAACATTGATCACGCTGGTCAGAATGCCATTGGCTGCCACGGCTATGTCGTTGCCAAACTTCAGCAGCTGAATATTAAAAGCAGCTTGCACCACACTGGAAGCCAACTGCATAACAAAAGGAGCCATTCCAATCAGCACTATCCCCTTCATGATGGGAAGCTCTAAACGCATGTAGCGAAAATGCAGGGGAACTACCGAGCGTTGCTTCAAAAAATGTGTCATCACCCAAACCGACATTACCATCATGGAAATTACAGTAGCCAGGGCGGCTCCTTTTACACCCATATCGAAGACAAAAATGAAAATCGGATCGAGTATGATATTCAAGCCTGCACTTAACAACATGGACTGCATGGCGATTTTTGCATTTCCTTCGGAACGGATAACGTTGTTCATGGAAAAACCCACAATTTGAAAAATCACGCCTGGCAACAATACCAGCAGGTAGTCCTGAGCGTACTGCAAGGTAGTAGCGCTGGCACCAAAAAGTTTCAGCAAGGGATCTTCAATCAGATAAATTAACACGGTGATGAATACCGAAACCAACAACATCAGGGAAAATCCGTTCCCAAGGGTTTTCTGTGCTTTCACCGGGTCATTTTGTCCCAGCGAAATAGAAATCTGCACACCGGTTCCAACGCCAAACAACATACCGAAAGCCATGATGATGAGCATCACAGGAAAAACAATGCTCAAACCTGACAAGGCTTCGGCGCCAACACCCTGGCCAATGAAAATCCGGTCAACAATGTTATAGAGAACACTCACGATCACACTCACAAAGGCAGGCCAGTAGTATTTTTTGATCAAAAGCCCAACTTTAGCGTTTCCCAATTCGTAAGTGTTGTCCATGCAATAAATTTGTGTAAAAGTAACGATATCTGATGATGAAATATTCACTGCAAATAAAACTTCACGAACACTTCACATTCCAAATTGTTGATGACAATCATTAACTTTGCTGCAATCTAAAATAAAAAACATGACAACAAAAAAGCTCAACGATCTCTGGCTAAAAAATTTATATTCTACCAATGAACAGGAAGTTTTAATGAGCATTGAAAGAATCAGTGAATCAGGCAATAGCGAATATTTGCCTGCCTTAATTGATTTACTGAACACCCATAAAAGTACCGAAGTCACCAAAAATATCATCCAACTGTTGTCCTCAGTTAAACATACCAATGCCGTTCCTTTGCTCATAAAGGCCATTGAAGACAACAAACTGCTGAAAATCAGGGAACATCTGGTACGATCATGTTGGGAAAATGGTTTGGATTATTCCAACTACTTGTACACCTTCATCGATTTGCTGATTCATGGCGATTACATGGTGGCTTTCGAAGCATACACCGTGATTGAAAGTTGTGAAGGAAACATTTCAAAAACATCCATGCATCAATATCTTGATCTCTTGCGCGATGCACTGGCTTCGGCAGGTGAAGAAAGACAAACGTTGATCCACCATATCATTCATTTTCTGCCTTCATTGCTTAAGACATAAAAAATCCCGCGAAAGAGGCGGGATGGGTATTATTTGCTTAAGAGGTTAATTTCTTTCAATAGTTGTTCCCGATACGATTTTCCGATAGGAAGCGATTGCCGTCCCTCTTTGATTTTCACTTCAATTGAACTGGTTTTGATCAGTTCAATTTTACTCCGGTTCACAATAAACGATCGGTGAATACGGAAAAATAAATCGGCAGGGAGCTGATCCATCACAGCTTTCATGGTGAAATGGATGGTGTATTTTTCGTCGAAAGTATAAACCACAATATAATTTTCAAGGGCTTCGATCCAGATCACATCGTCGTAATGCAAGCGTTTTAGGCTGGAATTGTTCCGGATAAAAAAATCATTTTTAGAGTTGGAAGCTGGAAGCATTTCTTCGCGTAAACGGCTCATGGCTTTCTCGGTCGCTTTCAGAAAACGCACGTAGGTAACCGGTTTCAACAAGTAATCGGTCACATCGTATTCAATGGCATCGAGGGCATATTTCTCTTTGGACGAAACCACAATGATCTGAACCGGATGATCGCCCAACGATTGCATGAATTCAACTCCATTCATATCGGGCATTTCAATATCAAGAAAGATCAGGTCAACTTTTTGCTCCCCTTTCCTGATGAAATTGATGGCCTCAATGGCACCCGGGAATGAATAATATTGATCCAGCAGCTCGGTTTTCTCAACGAATTTTTCAAGCAACTTTCTGGATAACTTGTCGTCATCAATGATTAAGCAATTCATATATATCTGATCATGTGAAAGCCAAATATAGTTAAATAAAACATTTAATGAAAGAATTTTAAAATTGCCGTTTACCTCTTAGCAAAAAATGAATCGATCATCAAATCGGCACCTTTAACACTTTTCCGCAACCATTCAAGCATCACTTCCTCCTGTTCTTCGGGTGACAACAGGTAAGGAAAATTCAACTGCTTCAATCTGAATGTCAAATGGTGAAGAATAATCGCTGCCGACACAGATACATTGAAACTTTCGGTAAACCCTGCCATGGGAATTTTTAAAAAGCCATCGGCCATTTCCTGAACTTCATCGGAAATACCTTTCATTTCGGTACCAAATACCAGGGCTGTTTTTCCGGCGGCAATATCAAAATCTTCCAGGTTTACATCGTTGATATGGGGCGATGTGGCAATCACCCGATAGCCTTTGGCCTTTAAAATGGTAAGGGCCGAATGGGTATTGTTCATATCTTGATTATAATGATGCAGGTTGAGCCACTTGGTAGCACCCCGCACAACATCGCGGTTCACTTCAAAACGGTTGTTGTTTTCAATGATGTGAACATCCTGAATTCCAAAACAATCACAGGTTCTCAACACCGCGCTGGCATTATGGCTTTGAAAAATATTTTCGAGTACCACTGTCAAATAACGGGTTCGTTGCCCGATGACCTTCAGCAGCAATTCCCTTCGCTGATCGGTAAGGTTTGCCAATAAATAGTTTATAATTTCCTGATGCATAGCTTAGTTTATGACACAAAAAAGGGGAACAACCGGTTGCTCCCCTTCAAAATTTTTTTGTAGCGCTAGTTATACACTTTCAGCTAATTCGCTTCCGGGTTTAAATTTTACAACTGCTTTGGCAGCAATTTTAATTTCTTTACCTGTCTGAGGGTTCCGACCGGTCCTTGCACTTCTTTTAGCTACTGAAAATGAACCAAATCCTACTAATGCAACGCGATCGCCGCTTTTCAATGCTTCACTAGTAGCTTCAATGAATGCGTCCAAGCCTTTCTTGGCATCTGCTTTAGTCAAGCCAGCTTTAGCAGCAATGGCATCGATTAATTGAGCTTTATTCATAAGTCGAGATTTAAGGGTTATAAAACTACTTTAACTTCAACAAATATATTGTTTTTGTTGAGTTTTGCAAACTTTAACAATAAAAAAAAACACCGCAATATCAATGAAATTAGGGGTTTCAGGGATTTCAATCATGAAGATGATGTATGGTAAATACTAAACTTCGAAAAGTTTACCTGTTGGTAGTCAACGAGTAAGAAGGGGAAAACTAGCTAAAATCCTTATAAACACCGAAATGAACAGCTGTTCATAAAAAACAGGATTGTGAATGGATGAACCTGAAAATATGATAAAGAAATGAAGGCCAAAGCCTTATCAACAGCCATAAAATAGGACACAATATTTTTGGGAGATTGAAAAAAACGGCTATTTTTGCAACGCATTTTTGGAGAGATGGCAGAGTGGTCGATTGCGGCGGTCTTGAAAACCGTTGACCGTGCGAGCGGTCCGGGGGTTCGAATCCCTCTCTCTCCG
>JAFGVJ010000143.1 GCA_016938055.1 Prolixibacteraceae bacterium | reverse complement strand
TTCAAAGAGTATGTCGATGGGCTGTACATTTATTTGTGGTATTCGCCTCCGGGATCGTGGGCTGCTTATGCTTTCGGCGGGTTTTGCAGCATGCAAATGTCAAACATTGAAGATGCCACCGACCTCTCCGACGGTGCCCGAAACGATGCCGGCCCACGCGCCAGCCTGAACATGGGGAACTGGTTTGCCGGTCAGGGCGTACAGGCCGAAGTGGAATGGCCCTGGCAAGGTGCCTACAAAGCCATCAGAATTTGCAACCGCATATTGGACAATGTTGATACCGTTGAAGGTTTAAGCGATGAAGAACGTGCCGAAATAAAAGGGCAAGCCTTGTTTTTCAGGGGGTTCTTTCATTTTCAACTGATCAAGAGATATGGCGGAGTACCTTACGTTGCGAAAACATTCAATGCCAACGACGATATGGACCTGCCACGAAACACTTACGAAGAGTGCGTACAGTTCATTTGTGATGATTTGGACGAGGCAGCCATTTTACTCCCCTTGAATTTCAAACCTTCGGAGTTCGGACGCCCCGAGAAAGGAGCAGCCATGGCTTACAAAGCACGGGTGTTGTTGTATGGCGCCAGCCCGCTGAATAACCCCGAGAACAACAAGGATAAATGGAAGGCCGCTGCTCAGGCCGCGCAAGAGGTAATGGCCCTTGGCCGTTATGCACTGGTTCCACTCGAGGGGTACCGCAATATTTTCTACGGGAAACCTTTTACCGAAGAAACCATTTTTTCGCGCAATGGCGGACCTGGTGGTTATGGAAACAGTCAGATGTCGTTTCCTAACTGGGGCTCGTTTGAGCTAAGTGTTGGTGCCCGTCCATGGTCAACCGAATGGGGAGCAACCCCTTGTCCTACGCAAAACCTGATGGACATGTATGAAACTGCCGATGGTCAGAAAATTGTCAACGACCTCGAAAATTACAACGGTTTGAATCCCGACTTTAATTCAGCTTCGGGGTATTCCGATCAGAACATGTATGAAAACCGCGATCCGCGTATGAAAATCACCTTCTTACTCAATGGTGAGCCCTGGCTCGATGCCAAAGAGGGTATTGAATTGTTTTTCTTCGAAAACGGGGCACGTGGAAAACACATCGACGAAGGGGTGAACTGGACCCGCACGGGTTATTTGCAGAAAAAATTCTGGGACCCTATTTTGTCGCCAACAACCGGCACTACTTATATGAATTGGAGCTACATCCGCTACACCGATGTGGTCATGATTTATGCCGAGGCCATGAACGAAGCATTTGGCCCCGATGTCGATGGTTTGGGCTTTGGACTCACGGCCCGTCAGGCTGTCAATATGGTACGTAATAGGGTAGGACATGTAGATGTGCTTGCTTCGAACCAGGACGAAATGCGCGAGAGGATCATGAACGAAAGGGCCATCGAATTTGTGTACGAAGGCCAGCGCTGGTACGATGTGATCCGTTGGAACAAAGGGGTGGAATACTTCAATAAACCAGTATACGGTGTCCGTACCATCAAACAAGACGATGGCTCTTTTAAGCTGGTGCGTAAAAAAATCATGGACCGTGTTTTTAAAGATTACATGCACCGTTATCCAATTCCACAGTCGGAATTGAACAAGAGCTTCAAGCTTGAGAACAATCCGGGTTGGAGTGCTGATGTTGAATAAATAGCGTTTCAATAAAATTCAAAAATGAAAATTATGAAGATAAAATCAAAAATACTGCTGAAGCAAATCACTGCCGTGCTTTTCGTGGCGCTGGTTTTGCCATCCTTTGGACAGGGTGTTTCAAACATTCTGCAGGGCATTCCCGATAATCAACCATCAGGAATTGACACGCTCACTGTAGTAGATTTATACCCTATCAATAATAGGGTGAATGTTGCTTACTCAGCGGTTGACAAGAAAGACATCAACGCTGCCGTTTCGTTTGTTTCAGGCGAAGAACTTAAGAAAACCAACAATCCCAACCTGCAAAACGCCTTGATTGGCCGCTTGAATGGTTTATCGGTTTTCTCTTCGTTTGCTGAACCCGGGAATGCCGATTACACGGCTTATGTACGCGGTTTGAAAACCACAACATCAAACGCTCCCCTGGTTTTGGTCGATCAGGTGGAACGCGATCTTTCGCAGTTAAGCCCCAACGAAGTTGAATCGGTTACGGTGCTGAAAGATGCAGCGGCCCTCGCCCTTTATGGTGGACGTGGTGCCAACGGGGTGATTTTGGTGACAACCAAACGCGGCAAAATTGCTCCGCGCTTTGTGTCCGTCGATGGAAGTTATTCGCTTCAGCAAGCAGTGGGTTTACGCGAGTACCTCAATGCTTACGACTATGTAAAGCTGTACAACAAAGCCCGCGAAATGGATGGACAAACCACAGCCTTTTATTCCGACGAGGTGGTGGAAGGGTTCCGTAAAACCGTTCAGAACGACCCCGATGCCAATCCATATCTCTATCCGAACAATAACTTTATCGATGAATTCATCAACAAATTGACCTATCAAAAAAAGGTTGATGTGACCATGTCGGGCGGGAACAATGCCGCGCGCTACTTCGCAATGATTGGCTATTTGGATCAGGACGGGGTGTTTAAATTCGGGAATGAAAACGATGAATACAGTTCGAATACCAATTACCAACGTTTCAATTTCAGGTCGAATGTCGATATTACAGTGAATTCAATGGTGTCGGCTTTTCTGGATATGGCCGGCAGGATTGAAATAAGGCATTATCCGGGCCGGAGTGCCTGGGATATTTTTAACGCCTTAACAACAACTCCATCAAATGCTTATCCAATCTTCAATGAAGATGGTTCGTTGGGCGGTACAACTTCGTATCAGAACAACCCCTATGGTTTAATTGCCCAAAGTGGCTATACCGAGGCCATGCGCAGGATTTTTGATGCCGGTGTAGGATTTAAGGTCGATTTTAACCGCTGGGTCGAAGGACTGAGCTTCAATACCCGTGCAGGATTCGATTTCAACAATGCAAAAAACCGGGGATTGACAAAAAATTTCATGGTATATAAGTACATCACTTCCGACAGCACTTACATTGGCTATGGCAATACCGATTATTCCACCTTCGGAGGGACCGATGCCAGCGGGGTTTATTACAGCCAATGGTTCGGGCACTCGCAATTCGACTATTCCCGTGTTTTCAACTCGGTACATCATGTGAATGCGCTGGCTTTTTTCGATATCAATAAGCGTACATTGCCCGGAAATAATCCAACCTATAAGAATGTAGCTTTTGGTGCTCAATTCAGTTACAATTATGCAGCGAAATACTTCGTTGATCTGCTGGCTTCTACCACTGCCAACGAGGCTTACATGCGGGGAAGCCGTTTTAATTACTATCCTGCACTAGCCTTGGGCTGGGTGTTATCAGAGGAAGAATTCATGAAAAATACATCTTCGGTGGATTATTTGAAACTGAGAGCATCGGGCGGCTTAACCGGTTCCGATCGACCTTATGATTACAATGGGTCGTACCGTTTTCTCTACCTCGATGGCTGGGGAACCGGCGGGGGTGGATATTCGTTTGGCGATCCGCAGAAAAACATTTCGGGTGCATACCAAACATCAACCGGTAACCATAAACTCAGGGGCGAAGTGGGCAACAAATTCAACCTGGGTGTTGATGCCGAAATGTTCAACAGCAGTTTATACGCCACAGCCGATGCCTACTATGAAAAACGCACCGGTATTTGGGTGAGGCGTACTGTTTGGGTACCTTCGACCTATGGCGGATCTTTGCCGCTCGAAAATGCCGGATCAACAGAGAGCAAAGGCTTTGAGTTTACCCTGGGAACAAGAAAAACAAAGGGTGATTTAGTTTACGATCTGAAGTTGATGGCTGACTTTTCGAAATCGAAAATCCTCGACTTGATGGAAGCCCCCAAAGAATGGGATTATCAATACGAAGCCGGAAAGCAAATTGGAGAATTATGGATGCTGACCTCACAGGGCTTCTTTGTTGATGAAGATGATGTAGCAAACAGTACGCCGCAGTCGTTTGGAAAAACAATGCCCGGCGATATTAAATACCTCGACTATAACGAGGATGGCATTGTTGACGCTAACGATGTAACGGCCTCGGGCAAAACCTGGTATCCCGATGTGATCTTTTCGTTCAATAGCGACATCAGTTATAAGCATTTCGACTTTTCGATGTTGTGGCAGGGAACATCAGGTGCCTATACCTACGATCCCATGTACGAAATCCCGTTCTTGAACAAAAATGCTTCGACCAATGCTTCGCAAGTTTGGACACCCGAAACGGCCTCCACCGCGAAGTATCCAAGGCTAACAGCCACTAATTTCACCAACAACAACAGAGGTTCTGATTTTTGGTTGGTCCACAATAACTATATCCGCTTAAAATCGGTTGAAATTGGTTATACCCTTTCCAGTGCTAAAACAAAACGTATCGGTTTTGAGAAAATCAGGATGTACCTGAACGGATACAACATCCTTACCCTTTCGAACAACAACTTCGATCCGGAAAATACAACTGCCGGTATCTGGCAATACCCGGCATCGCGTGTGTACAGCTTGGGCTTAAATTTTACCTTTTAATACTCGTAGCAATGAAGAAAAATAAATACATAAGCATCCTGCTTTTAGGCTTACTGATATTAAGTGCCTGTAACGATTTTCTCGATCCGGAACCTGATGGCCGGAAAGACGAGAAATTGGTATTTACCGAATATTCCTATGCCCTTGGCTTTTTTGCCAACATTTATGCCGACCTGCCCGCCGGTTTCCATTCCATCAACGGGGCAATGGAAGCTTGCATGACCGACGATGCAGAACATACCAATCAGTTGGCCGATGTTCAGAGCTATAACAACGGCAGTTGGAACAAGCAAAACTTTACCGATGCCTGGCTTTATACCAAGTATTACGCATCGTTGCGCAAACTGGCCATTTTCCTCGAAAATGTTGACGATGCCAAGTTTATTGATCCCAATGCTTTTAACCGCTCGCCCGAACTGAATGCCGTTTACCAGGAACGATTTAAGGCCGAATCATACTTTTTGAGGGCTTTCTTTTACTTCGAGCTGGTAAAGCGATTCGGGGGTGTACCCATTGTACCCGAGGTGAGGCTCGAAATCAACGATGAACTCAACCTTCCGCGAAGTTCATTCGACGAATGTGTGGAATACATCGTTTCGAACTGCGATTTGGCAGCGGCCAGTTTACCCGCAAAAGATACCGAATCTTCTTGGATAGGTCATGCAAGCAAAGCCTCAGCCCTGGCACTAAAATCGAGGGTGTTGCTTTATGCCGCCAGTCCTTTGAACAATCCGTCGAACGACAATGCAAGGTGGATCAGGGCGGCAAAAGCTGCGAAAGAGGTGCTCGACCTTCCGGGCTATGGATTGTTAACCGGTAATGCTGTCAATAACTCCGGGATGTTCGAAATCTGGAACAATTTTTACAATTCTGAAGTATTGTTCGCCATGCCATATTTCTCCAACAACGATTTGGAATTTAAAAACTTTCCGGTAGGATTCCAGAAAGGGCAAGGCTTGACCAACCCTACGCAGAACCTGGTCGATGCCTTTGAAACCATCAATGGCGAACCCATCACGCAATCGTCACAATACAATGCCCAAAACCCTTACGAGAACCGCGACCCGCGTTTGGCTTACTTCATTGGGCACAATGGATCGGTTTACAACAACAGGCCCATTGAAACCTACATAGGCGGCTTAGATGGTTTGAACAAGGACCAGAATTCGACAAAAACCGGGTATTACCTGCGCAAATACATGAACGTGAATGCCGACCTTGCTAAAAATACCCAGTCTACCCGTCATCATTGGATCCATTTCCGTTATGCCGAAATATTGCTCAACTACGCCGAAGCGATGAACGAAGCCTACGGTCCTTCAAGCCCTGGCGAAGGGCTCAACAAAACTGCTCTCGATGCCGTTAACCAGGTTAGAAACAGGGTAGGTATGCCTAACCTGAGTTCGGGTTTGAATAAAGACCAGTTGAGGGAAAGAATCCGGAACGAACGCAGGGTTGAACTCTGTTTTGAAGGACACCGTGCTTGGGACGTAAGGCGCTGGAAACAAGGAAGTTTATTCAATGCTCCTGTAAAAGGAATGCGTATTACCAAAAACGGCTCAGCATTTCAGTACGAGGTATTCAATGTGGAGCAAAGGGTTTTCGACGAATCGAAAATGTACCTGATGCCCATCCCGCAAAGTGAAATCCTTAAAGCCGATGCTTTGGAACAAAATCCAAATTGGTAAATTGGTAGTGTATATTTTAAGACTATGGCATTCATGTTCAACGTGAATGCCATAGTTTTTTTTAAATGATGCCGCTTCGAACCGAAGAACTTCGTATGATCAAATCGGTTGGCAATATTACTTTTTCGGAATAAGCAGGACCCTTTTCTAAACTGTGAAAAAACAGCCTTGCGGCTTCTTTCCCCATGAGAAAGGTGGGGTGGGTCACTGAAGTGAGGCTGGGTTCAACTACCGTGGCATGAAATTCATCGGTGAAACCAACCAGCGCGATATCTTCGGGGATTTTATAACCGTAGCGTTTGATTTCTTTCATAGCCGAAAAAGCTATGGTGTCGTTGATCCCAAAGATGGCATCCGGTTTGTTTTTGAGGTTTAATAGCTGATGGGTAGCCAAGGTAGCGTCTTCGGCGCTCAGATTGCATTCAACCAGTAGTTCGGGCTGAAAATCGAATCCACAATCTTTCAAGCCTTCCAGATATCCCTCTTTTCTGTTTTTTGAGATATTCAAATGATTGGGACCTGAAATGTAGGCAATTCTCCGACAGCCATTGTCTTTAAAGTGCTGAATGATACTTTGTACCGCTTTGTGCCCGTCAACGGTGACCGATGGTACTTGCATGCCTTCGCAAACACGGTCGAAAAAAACAAGGGGAAGTTCATTGTCAACCAGCTTCTGAAAATGACTGTACTCGTTGGTTTCCTGACTAATGCACGCAATGATGCCTTCAACCCGTGATTTGATCAGGTTATCAACCGATTCCTTTTCTTTTTCAAGGGATTCACTCGAGGAGGAGATCACGATAAAATATCCTTTCTCCTTGGCAACTGCTTCAATTCCTGAAATGACCGAGGCAAAAAAGTGGGTGACAATATCCGGTACAATTACCCCAATCATTTTGGTTTGAGCTTTCAATAGCCCCATGGCCAAAGGATTCGGTGTATAATTGCGTTCACTGGCAATTCGCTGGATTTTCTCAGTGAGCTGGGGACTAATATCGGGATGCTTGTTCAAAGCCCTCGAAACAGTCGAAACTGAAACGCCAAGTTCAGCAGCCAAATCCTTCAATGATACATGTCTTTTTGCCATTGCCAATGTTGATAATTCCACAAATTTATAAATTTTCATCATGCACACTATTTCGAATAGAAGCTTCATTCGTTTAATGTTATTCAACATATTTCATGTGCCGCAAAGCTTTGCGGTAAGCATTGCGGTATAAAGATGTTAAAATGAAAGTTGTAGGTTGTAGGAATGTATAAGATATTTGAAAGAAATAATAAACTGAAGAATGGTGAACTGTTTCTCTTTAAAATATCGCTTGATCCTGGTTTTTTTTCCGCTTTTATGTTGGGTCTCAGTCGCTATGGCACAGCCTTTACAAATCACCTCTCCCAACCAAAAAATTAGCGTGCTACTTGAAAAACAAGTTACAGATGATCTATGGCGTTTGTCTCTTCATTATCATAATAATTCCGAAGAGGTTGCCGTGATTCCCCAAATCAACCTTGGTTTGACCCGTAACGATCAGGACTTTTCAACAGCATTGTCTTTCGTCAAAGCAAGCCAGCCAAAACCAGTTCGTGATCAATACACCGCCATCCATGGCAAACGTTCACTTTGCCGCAACGAGGCCAACGAGGTCGTGTTCACTTTCAGGAATCCGGCAAACTCAACCATGAACCTAATCGTCAGGGCTTATAACGATGGGCTAGCCTTTCGCTATGAATTTCCTGACAAAGGAGGTGTTTTTACCATCATCAATGAGCATACTGCCTACATCGTTCCGGATTCTACAGATCGATGGTTGCAAAAATTTGATCTTTCCAACGAAGGACTTTACAGTCAGATGAACAATGCTGCTGCTCAGCAAAACTGGTGCTATCCTGCGCTTTTTAAAGTACACAACGAGGAATGTTGGTACCTGATCCACGAAGCCGATGTATCCAGGGCCTATTGTGCCACAAAGCTTAGCAATCATGATAAAGCGGCAGCTTACAAAGTGACGCTTCCGGCCCCATACGAAGGGGAAGGAGAAGCATTGCCAAGCATCAGTCTCCCTTGGAAATCGCCCTGGCGGGTGATCATTGCCGGACAATTGGCCGACATCGTTGAATCCACTTTGGTCGATGATGTTTCCACCCCCTCCGTTATCACTGACGCTGAATGGATCAAACCGGGTAAGGTCTCCTGGAATTATTGGTCCGACAATCATGGAACCCGCAATTTTCAGACACTTTGTGAATTTACCGACCTGGCCGCGGCAATGGACTGGCCTTATACCTTGTTCGACTGGGAATGGGATGCCATGACCAATGGCGGCAATGTTGAAGATGCTGCTAAATATGCCCTTTCGAAAGGAGTTCAACCGCTCATCTGGTACAATTCGGGTATGTTCAAATGGATCACGGCAACCCCGGTTGACCGCATGCTTACGCACGAGAACCGGATGAAAGAATTTGCCTGGCTCAAAAGTCATGGTTTTGCGGGGGTGAAGATCGATTTTTTCCTGAGTGAGAAACAGTACATGATTGATTATTACCTCGATATCCTCGACGATGCGGCTCAATTCGAATTGCTGGTGTATTATCATGGATGCCTGGTACCCCGCGGCTGGGCTCGTACTTATCCGCACCTCATGACTTACGAAGGTGTTCGTGGTGCCGAATGGTACAACAACAACGCTGAATTGACAACAACGGCTCCCGCACACAACACTGTGCTGCCTTTTACCCGGAATGTGGTCGGATCGATGGATTACACCCCGGTTACCTTTACCAATTCGCAACATCCGCACATTACCTCATACGGGCACGAGCTGGCGCTGAGTGTGCTGTTCGAATCAGCGCTTCAGCACCTGGCCGACCGTCCCGACGGATACAACAATTTACCTGACGCTGTCCGATCGTTTTTAAAAGAAGTACCAACTGCCTGGGACGATACCAAATACCTCGATGGATTTCCCGGACGCGATGTCATGATTGCCCGACAAAAAGGCGATGTCTGGTATCTGGGGGGCATCAATGCTGAAAACAAGGAAAAAACGAAATCCGTCAACTTTGGTTTTCTCAAAGCAGGAGAACAATACAAACTCACGCTCATGGCCGATGGCCGGCACGACAAAACTTTTGAAACCCAATACCTGGTGGTGGACAGCAACAGCAAACTCGATGTGAAGTTGCTCCGACGAGGAGGATTTGCAGCAGTATTAAAACCTGTAAAATTTTAAAAACACATAGAGATGAATAAAAGATCATTAGTCGCATTGCTGTTCTTTCTTGGAACCTTTACGGCAATCGCACAATCGTACACGAAAACCGACGGTGGAGTAGTAGCCAGTTTTCATTCAATCAACGTTGAAATACAGTATTATAGTCCTTCCATTGTACGGGTCACAAAATGGCCAAAAGGGACTGACTTTGTCAAAGAAAGCCTCTCAGTGATTAAAACCCCTCAGTCAGTAAAACTCAAAATAACTGAGAAAGGCAATGAACTCAGCATTGCCAGTTCGGAATTTGTTACAAGCCTGCACCTTGAAAGCGGACGGCTTGTTTTTAAATCATCCAATGGTAAAAAAGTTCTTTTAAATGAGAAAATTGATGGTGCCAGCTTTACCGATTTTACCGATAATGGCGTGAAAACTTTCAGTATTGCGCAATCGTTCCAACTCGATAAGGACGAAGCCATTTATGGACTGGGCATTCAGCAAAAGGGTAAAATGGTGCAGCGAAACCTGAAAATGCACATGGTCCAGAACAACACCGAAGATTTTGTACCTTTTTTCCAGTCGGTAAAAGGTTATGGCCTCTTCTGGGATAACTATTCACCCACCAATTTTTCCGACAATCAGGAAGAAACTGTTTTCCAATCGGAAGTGGGAGATGGGATCGATTACTATTTCATGGTAGGTGGCAATGCCGATGGCGTTGTTGCTCAAATGCGCGATTTAACAGGTTCAGTACCCATGTTTCCCTTGTGGACATACGGCTACTGGCAAAGCAAGGAACGCTACAAGAGTCAAAACGAAACAGTTGGTATTGTGCAAAAATATCGGGAGCTGGGTGTTCCGCTCGATGGCATCATCCAGGACTGGCAATATTGGGGCAACAACTACCTGTGGAATGCCATGGAGTTCCTGAACCCCGAATTTTACGATCCGCAAAAAATGGTGAACGATGTTCATGCTTTGAATGCTCATATGATTATTTCCATTTGGTCATCGTTTGGCCCTATGACCAAGCAATACAAGTTGTTGAACGAGAAAGGCATGTTAATGGACTTCAACACCTGGCCGCAATCGGGATCCGAAAAATGGCCGCCCAATCGCGAATATCCCTCAGGAGTTCGCGTGTACGATGCCTATCATCCCGAAGCCCGCGAAATATACTGGAAACACCTGAATGAAGGACTCTTTTCTTTGGGGATGGATGGCTGGTGGATGGATTCCACCGAGCCCGACCATTTGGACTGGAAACCTGAAGATTTGAACAACAAAACGCATCTGGGATCATTTCGAAAAGTTCGGAATGCCTATCCTTTGATGACTGTGGGGGGCGTATATAAAAACCAACGCGCTCTTAGCTCCGACAAACGGGTTTTCATCCTTACCCGCTCGGTTTTTGCAGGCCAACAGCGCTATGGAGCCAACACCTGGTCGGGCGATGTGGTGGCATCATGGACTGCCTTGCGCAATCAGATTTCGGGAGGACTGAACCTCAGCCTTTGTGGCATTCCTCATTACAACAGCGACATTGGGGGCTTCTTCCTATGGGACTTCCCCAAAAAGCTCGACGATCCTGAATACAGGGAACTTTATACCCGTTGGTTGCAGTTTGGCGCCTTTTGCCCGATGATGCGCTCTCATGGTGCCGATGCTCCCCGCGAAATTTTTCAATTTGGTGAGAAAGGCGACCTTGTTTACGACGCCATCGAAAAGTACATCCACCTTCGTTACAGCTTGTTGCCCTACATTTATTCAACTTCGTGGGATGTTACGGCCAACCAGTCGAGCATGATGCGTGCCCTGGTGATGGACTTTGCCGACGACAAAAACGCTTTGGACATCAACAATGAATACATGTTCGGAAAATCAATATTGGTTTGTCCGGTTACTGAAAGTTTGTATACCATTGAAGGTAAGGAAGATTTCAGTTCCATTCAATCCATTGAAGTTTACCTGCCAAAAGGAAGCGACTGGCTTGATTTCTGGACTGGGGAAAAACATACAGGCGGACAGAGTATTACAAAGGAGGTTCCTCTTGACATCCTCCCGCTTTATGTGCGTGCCGGTTCCATTTTACCTATTGGCCCTCAAGTTCAATACGCCGAAGAGAAAGCATGGGATAACCTGGAAATCCGTATTTATGAAGGGGCTAACGGAGAATTCACGCTATATGAAGATGAAAACGACAACTATCACTATGAAACCGGCCAATTCTCAACCATTAAATTTACCTGGAACGATGCGAAAAAGGAGTTAACCATTGCCGATCGCAAAGGTACTTTCCCCGGTATGCTGGCCCAACGGAAATTCAGCATTGTAAGGATCAACAAGCAAAAGATCACACCCATGGCTTCGGTTTTGGAAACTCCAAAAGTGCTTGAATACAGTGGAGCGAAAATTACGGTGCGTTGGTGATGCTACATTGAATAAAAAAGTGTCTGAAATTAAAAATCGTGTATCTGAAATCAAGCATCGGATAACATTGAAGCTGGTACTTTTATAAGGAATTACACTCATTTTAACCAGAACTAATTTTTACGCTTCTTTTATGAAAATTTCTAAACCTAATTGTTTCAGGGAAGCAGGGTTGATAGTGCTGTTGACCTTGTTTGCAGGCATGTTGTTTGCCCAGCAATATCCCTTTCAAAACCCGGATATCAGCTTTGAAGAACGGGCCAACGACCTGATTTCAAGGCTAACGCTTGACGAAAAAGCTGCCTTGATGTGTGACCAGAGCGAGGCTATTCCACGCTTGGGTATCCGAAAGTTTAACTGGTGGAGCGAGGCGCTGCACGGTTATGCCAACAACGACAGCGTGACGGTGTTTCCTGAGCCCATCGGGATGGCTGCCTCGTTCAACGAAGCCTTGCTGTTCAATATTTTTGATGCGGTTTCGGACGAGGGGCGTGCCAAATACCACCAGCATCTCAGGCGTGGCAACGATAACAAGCGCTTTCTGAGTCTTTCGGTATGGACGCCCAATGTGAACATCTTCCGCGATCCACGCTGGGGAAGGGGACAGGAAACCTATGGCGAAGATCCCTTTTTAACTTCGCGTATGGGCATTCAGGTGGTAAAAGGCCTGCAAGGACCCGAAGATGCCAAATACCGCAAGTTGCTGGCTTGTGCCAAACACTATGCCGTTCACTCGGGGCCCGAATGGAGTCGTCACGAGTTGAACCTTAATAATGTAAACCCGCGCGAATTTCACGAAACTTATCTTCCCGCTTTTAAGGCGCTGGTACAGGAAGCCGATGTGCGCCAGGTCATGTGTGCCTATCAGCGTTTGGACGATGAACCCTGTTGCGGCAGCACCCGTTTGCTGCAGCGCATTCTGCGCGACGAGTGGGGTTTTCAACACATCGTGGTGTCCGATTGTGGCGCCATTACTGACTTTTTCACTACACACAAAGTTTCTTCTACACCAGTTCATGCCGCCTCGAAAGGTGTATTGGCCGGCACCGATGTGGAGTGTGTGTGGGAAAATTATCCTTACAAAACCCTTCCCGATGGTGTTGAACGAGGCCTGATCAAAGAGGAGGACATTGACAAAAGCTTGAAACGCGTTCTCCTGGGCCGTTTCGAACTGGGCGATTTCGACAACGATGCCCTGGTGCCCTGGGCCCAAATTCCGGCGTCGGTCATCAACAGCGAGAAACACCGGAAACTGGCTTACGAAATGGCGCAGCAGAGCATGACCCTTCTGCAAAACAACAACAACCTATTACCGCTTTCGAAATCATCCAAAAAAATTGCAGTGATTGGTCCCAATGCCAGCGATGAAGAAATGCTTTGGGGCAATTATAATGGTACACCCATCACCACCATCACCATTCTTGATGGAATAAAAACGAAACTTCCCGCAAACAAAATACTTTACGACAAAGGCTGCGATCTGGTAGAAGATAAGGTCACCGAAAGCTATTTTTCGCAGCTTGCTTTCGAAGGGAAACAAGGGTTTAAAGCCACATATTGGAACAATGCCGAAAGGATGGGAGAGGCGGTGATCACCCAACAAATCACCAGCCCCATCAAAAAAACCACAGCCGGACAGCATGAATTTGCTTCAGGTGTAAAACTCGAAGGTTTTTCAGCCTTGTTTGAGGCAGAATTTATCCCGAAAACAACTGAAGAATTGGTGTTCAAAGGCGG
>JAFGVJ010000014.1 GCA_016938055.1 Prolixibacteraceae bacterium | reverse complement strand
TATCTTTTAATGATAAAAAACGTCAATTCAATCCTTCTGACAGAAATGATCAAAGCATTGCGACAAAAATTCGAAAAAAGTAGGTTTCGACCAAAAACTATAGCAATTGATTGATTACAGCTTCAAGCCCTGTATTCTCGGGAACTTTAAGTGCTTTCATGCCTAAGCGCTGTGCAGCATCACAATTGTCTTGCCGATCATCGACCATGATGGTTTCCTCCGGCAGAATACCAGCATCGTTGAGCACAAACTGAAAAGCTTCGGCATTGGGCTTTCGGAAACCAATCTCGTGTGAATAATAAACTTTCTGAAACAGTTTTTTCAGGGAGAAGTGGTAGCGGTTTTTGAATTCCTTTTCGAAATAAGCCACATGATAAAGGTTGGTATTGCTCAACAAATACAAGTTGTATTTTTTGGCAAGCTTTTGCAGATGCCTTATACGCAGGGCCCTGAAATCGTCAATCATGGCGCACCATGCATCAACAATCTGTGAATCAGTTACACCTGGTTTGCAGGCATTCCGCATATTGGCCTTGAACGCTTCTTTGGTCCAGGCTCCTGTTTCCATGGCAACAAGCACTTCAGGAAGTTGATCTTTATCCAGAAAACCGGCATGCTCCGGCAATAAAATTCTTCTTAATTCAGTGTAAGTTTTTTCAGGATCAACATCGACGAGTACACCCCCCAGATCGAGGATGACATTTTTAAAAATCTGATGGTCGTTCATTGCCAAAAATTATAAATTGCCGCAAAGTTAACAATCCAAGTTTTTCATGCAGATAAACGGACAACATTTTCATACAATTTGGGCAGAAAGTCCCAATTCAGATTCAATCAAAATAATTGATCAGAACCAACTCCCTTTTCACTTCAGGTTGAAAACGCTGAAAACTTTTGGTGATGCCTTCAGCGCCATCCGCGATATGGAAGTGCGGGGAGCTCCGCTGATCGGGGTCACTGCCGCTTATGGGCTGTTTCTGGCATTGTGCGGCCCTGATGAAACTGAACTGACTGAAGCACGGCTGAAAACTTTTTGTGACGAAATGAAAACCGCCCGCCCCACGGCCATCAACCTGGCCTGGGCGGTAGACGAAATGTACAAAACCCTCAAGGGCATTTCCAACATTGAAACAGCAAAGTCAATGGCTTTCCAAAAGGCCGAAGCATTAAAGCAACAGGAAATTGAAGCTAGCAGCAACATTGGTGACCATGGACTAAAACTCATTGAAGCACTTTCAGCAAAGAAGAATGGGGACATGGTGAACATCCTTACCCACTGCAATGCCGGCTGGCTGGCCTGTATCGACTGGGGAACGGCAACAGCCCCCATCTACAAAGCTCATCACCGGGGTATCAAAATACATGTTTGGGTAGACGAAACCCGCCCGCGCAACCAGGGCAGCAAACTCACGGCCTTTGAATTGAAGCAGGAAGGCGTGCCGCATACCGTGAACCCCGACAATACCGGCGGCCACCTGATGCAGCACGGCATGGTGGACCTGGTGCTGGTGGGCAGTGACCGTACCACCCGCACCGGCGATGTGTGCAATAAAATAGGCACTTATTTGAAAGCCCTGGCGGCTTACGACAACAACATTCCTTTTTACGTTGCCCTCCCTTCATCATCGTTCGATTTGAGTCTGAACAATGGACTGAGCGAAATCCCCATTGAGGAACGCAATGCCGATGAAGTGAGATACATCGAAGGAAAAGAAGGTAAAGTGCAGTTGGTCCCTGATGGTTCGCCGGTGGCCAATTACGGATTTGATGTCACTCCTGCCCGACTGGTCAGCGGGCTGATCACCGAAAAAGGCATCTGCCAGGCCAATGAAAGTGCCATTAATGAGCTATTTGAAAAATAAAAAAATCATTAACCAATAATCTATAAAATGAAATTGCTGTCAATTTTTCTTCTTTTGATATTTGTATTCTATTTTAAAAGTTGCTTAAGTTCAGAAATTGATCATCTTTCAAAGACAAATAAAAAGTTACAAGATTTAATATCGATTCAATATCAAACTGATTTCAAAAATTTCAATCCTTTTTCTGGAGAATTGGGGATATGTGATACAGCTATTGTTATATTTCATTTTAATGTTAGTGATAATTGTATCAGTTCAAAATTTCTTTTTTCAAATCAGAAAGGAAATATTGGATTTGATGGGTTCAACTCCTTTTATACTATTGAATCCAGAAAACAATTAATCTACAACAAAGTAAAAACCAAGGATGATTTATTTGGAACTCAATTCTTGATGTTCTCTTTTCAACAGTTGCGTAATCTGCTTCCACAAATATTATCCGATACTGCCGTACAAGTTAATCGGTTATCAGATACCCTTATCAATGGAATTGATTGCTATAAATATGAAATCATCATGCATGATAAAGCAATAAACATGAATGGAGAACTCGTAAAACGTGTAGATTCAAATCAGTTTTATGAATTGCTGGTTGGTAAAAAAGATTATCTCCCAAGACTTTTTATTAGTTACTTCAACCGTAATTCTCCAATTTGGATTGTTTCGTATAATAAATTCAACTTATCTCCAACCATAGAAAATTCTCTTTTTAGTGTTCCATCACAACATTCGGATTACGTAAAATATTCATTTGATGAGTATCTTATAGTTTCGAAGAACGAAAATATTCTTAAGGGAAGATCTTACCTGGGGGTTAACGCTTCTGATTGGACATTACCCTCTATGGCGGGAGATCCTGTTACCTTTTCAAAAATAGATGCCACCTTAATCATGTTGGAATTCTGGTTTCCATATTGCACGGGTTGCCTTGCTGTAATACCTGAGATAAATGAAATACATAAAAAATTTCAAAACAAAGGTTTAAAGGTATTTGGCGTAGAGTTTACAAAACCGGACAGCACAAAATTAACCGATTATATTTCTAAGATGAGCATTGAATATCCAACACTTTTTGCAGGAAAAGAAGTTGCCATTCAATATGGCGTTTCATCAGCTCCTTCTGTCTTTTTAATAAAGGATGGAAAGTTTGTGTATGCGCGTACAGGATTTTTATATGATGAAATAATTGAAGTAATCAAGATATACATTGAATAAATTCAAACGAAAAAATACAGCTAGCTTATAGGGGAAACAAAACTGTTATTCTTTAATTATTCATAATACCACCACGCTTGTAAACAACTGTAATGAAGTCCTAATTGAATAACATAACATACTCAATACAATGGTTCTTCAATGCAATTTTTTTCGAACTTTTGTTCCAAACATTTTAGAATTCTCGCGAATTGCATATTCATACGTGGATTCATTATAAATTACCGGGGTTTTCCCTTATTCCGGGGCCATTCCTGTAAATCCCCCAAGGATTGACAGGGATTCTTTGTATTTTTGCGCCCTCATAATAATACAAGCAATGAAAGGATTCAACATAGGAGGATTAAACATTCAGGTACCCATTATACAGGGTGGCATGGGTGTTGGCATATCCTTATCGGGCCTGGCGGCTGCCGTGGCCAACGAAGGAGGCATCGGAGTGATTTCCTGTGCCGGATTGGGACTGATTCACAGAGACAAAGCCAAGGATTACCTGCAGGCCAACATCGATGGATTGATACTTGAAATCAGAAAAGCAAGGGAGAAAACCAAAGGGATCATTGGCGTGAACATCATGGGTGCACTCTCCAATTTTGAAGACATGGTGCGAACCACCATTGCCGAAAAGGCCGATATCATTTTTGCAGGCGCCGGTTTGCCCCTGAACCTGCCATCGTTCTTAAAACCCGACAGTGTTACCCGTCTGGTACCCATTGTTTCATCGGGGAAAGCCGCCCGTTTGCTCTGTACCAAGTGGAAATCCAGCTATGATTACCTGCCCGATGCTTTCGTGGTGGAAGGCCCCAAAGCCGGGGGACACCTGGGCTTTAAACCCGAACAAATCAACGACGAACGCTATGCCCTGGAGAACATTGTTCCCGAGGTAGTGGAAGAAGTCCGTTTTTTTGAAGAAAAATACAATAAAGAGATACCTGTGATTGCCGCCGGAGGGATTTACGACGGTGAAGGCATGTACAACATCATGAGCAAAGGGGCCAAAGGGATCCAGCTGGGCAGCCGTTTTGTGACCACCCACGAGTGTGATGCTTCTGATACTTTCAAACAACTCTACATCAGTTCTGAGGAAAATGATCTCGAAATCATACAGAGTCCGGTGGGCATGCCTGGCAGAGCTTTTACCAACAGCTTTCTCGACAAAGTGCGGCAGGGCTTGAAAATGCCCATCAGCTGTCCTTTCCATTGCATCAAAACCTGCGACATCAGCAAGAGTCCCTATTGCATTGTAACTGCGCTCTACAACGCAGCCAAAGGCAACCTCACCAATGGTTATGTTTTTGCCGGAAGCAACGCCTACCGCGCCAAAACCATCATGAGCGTAAAAGAAGTCTTTTCAGAATTCATGACCGATTTTAAGAAGAAAGCTGAAGAGGTAATGAAGTAATAAATAATAATGAAATCAATGAGAGGACATCTAAAAAGTCCTCTTTTTTTATCTCGGTGTGACTCTGTGTAATTTTGAAATAATTATTACACAGAGTGACACGGAGTAGTCACAGAGATTCACAAGAAAAAAACGGATGTTTTCAAAACTTTTTAAACAGCCCCTTTTTATTGTTTATCTTCTTATCATATCCCAACGACTTTTCTTTTGATGAACTAAAAAATGAAGCACTGAGCAAATCTATTGGTCTATATTAAGGTTCTCTTTTAATAAAAAGCTATCCCATGTAAGTTAGCCGGGGTTCAAAAGCAGTTTTTTCCAAAATATTTTACCTTTGCAAACTTAATATCAGCACATGAGTTTGTCATCATTGAGATGCTTGTAAACAGTCTATTATCTCAATGTCTAAAATCTAATATCATTAAACAATGAAACGTCAGGAAATCAAGGAAATACTTCAATCGGAAGCCATAGGCAGTGTCCTCAAAGTGAGTGGCTGGGTACGTACCAAACGCGAGAGCAAAAACGTGAACTTCATCAACCTGAACGATGGCAGCGTACTGGCCAATTTGCAGGTGGTAGCCGATGTCAGCATTTTCCCTGAGGAGTTGTTAAAGAAAGTCAACACCGGTGCCGCCCTGACCGTGGTAGGTGAACTGGCCGAAAGTGGCGGTCAGCAAAGGGTGGAACTCATTGCCCGCGAAATTGAAGTGGTGGGCGAAGCCGATCCCGACAAATACCCGCTGCAGCCCAAGCGCCACAGCCTTGAATTCCTGCGGGAAATTGCCCACCTGCGTATGCGTACCAACACCTTCAGTGCCATTATGCGGGTACGTCATGCCATGATTTATGCCGTGCATACTTTCTTCAACAACAAAGGATTTTTCAACATTCATACCCCCATCGTTACAGCTTCGGATGCCGAAGGCGCCGGTGAAATGTTCCAGGTAACCACCCTCGACATGAGCAATCCGCCCCGCAACGAAGACGGAACCATTGATTACAGTCAGGATTTCTTCGGGAAGAAAACCAACCTGACCGTTTCGGGACAATTGGAAGGCGAACTGGCCGCCATGGCTTTGTCAAAAATTTACACCTTTGGACCAACTTTCCGTGCCGAAAACTCCAATACCTCGCGTCACCTGGCCGAGTTTTGGATGATAGAGCCCGAGATGGCTTTTTACGATATCAACGACAACATGGACCTGGCCGAAGAATTTCTCCAGTACCTGATCCGCTATGCCCTCGATCATTGCATGGAAGACCTGGAGTTTCTGAGCCAACGCTTACAGCAGGAAGAAAAAGACAAACCAGCAGACCAGCGCAGCATGGAGCTGATTGAAAAATTGAAATTTGTGGCCGAAAACAACTTTGTACGGCTCACCTATACCGAAGCCATCGAAATTTTGGAGAACTCGAAACCAGCCAAAAAAGGTCAGTTCCAGTACCCTTTGAAAGGTTTTGGTACCGATCTGCAAAGCGAACACGAACGTTACCTGGTGGAAAAACACTTCAAAAAACC
>JAFGVJ010000142.1 GCA_016938055.1 Prolixibacteraceae bacterium | reverse complement strand
TGTTTCACTTGTTCTTCGATGCTCATGTTCTTGTGAATCACCCCGATTCCACCTTCCCGGGCAATGGCGATGGCCAGTTTTGACTCGGTTACAGTGTCCATAGCCGCTGAAACAATGGGCGAATTGAGTTGAATCGATCTTGAAAAAAACGACTTCAGGTCAACATCTCGCGGGAGTACCTCTGAGTAGGCCGGTACAAGCAGTACATCATCAAAAGTTAAACCTTCGTTGACAATTTTATCGGATAAGAATGACATATTGAACGATTTTAAGAATTTTGTGTGCAAAGCTAAAAAAAATCAGCTAATATGCGGCTGAATGCATGGTGAATAATCTTTGAAATCAATGCTGTGTTTGGCAAAAAGTAGTAAGTTTAGTTCAGCATAACTAACATGAAATTCTTTGAGTAATTATACCGACATATTGCAGAAGTACTGGGGATATTCCTCATTCAGAGGTTTACAGGAGGAAATCATCGAATCGGTGGCACAACAAAAGGATACGCTTGGACTGATGCCAACGGGTGGTGGGAAATCCATCACTTTTCAAGTTTTTTCCTTATCGAGGCCGGGTATTTGTATTGTAATTACTCCCTTGATTGCACTGATGAAAGATCAGGTGGAAAACCTCCGTCATCGTGGCATCAAAGCTTTGGCCATTTATTCAGGAATGACGGCTGAAGAAATCCGTGTGGCCTTCGACAATGCCAAATGGGGTGAATATAAGTTCCTTTATCTTTCACCTGAACGCCTGATGTCGGAACGTTTTATCGAACAGGTGAAACAAATGGATGTGAACCTCATTGCCGTTGACGAAGCTCATTGTATTTCGCAGTGGGGCTATGATTTCAGGCCCTCGTATCTTCAAATTGCTCGATTCAGGCAGTATTTTCCACAGATCAACATCATGGCTTTAACGGCCACTGCCACCCGGAAAGTTGTGGACGATATTCAGGAAAAGTTAAATTTTACCCGGAAAAATGTTCTGCGGAAAAGTTTCAAACGTGACAACCTTATTTACAAAGTACGCCACGAGGAAGATAAAAATGCTTACCTCATCAGGATGCTGAAAAAAACCCAGAGTGCCGGGATAGTTTATACCCGTAGCCGGAAAAAAACCAAAGAAATTGCCGAAATGCTTGAAAAGGAGGGGATTTCGGCCACCTATTACCACGCAGGTTTATCGGCCGAAAGCCGTAACATACGCCAGGAAGCCTGGTTGAGTGGGAAAAGCAAAATCATGGTTGCCACCAATGCTTTTGGAATGGGCATTGATAAACCCAATGTGCGTTTTGTGATTCATGCCGATTTGCCCGATTCTGTCGAAGCATATTTTCAGGAAGCGGGCAGGGCAGGGCGCGATGGGGAGAAAGCCATGGCTGTATTGCTTTATAATAAAACCGATTCTGTTCGTTTGAAAAAGGGAATTGGTGAAAAGTTTCCACCCATTGAAATGATCAAACGCATTTACCAGGCCCTTGGAAATTACCTGAAAGTAGCCGTAGGTTTTGGCAAGGGAATGTCGTTTGATTTTAACCTGGTGGAGTTTGCCCGCGTTTACCAGTTCTCAATTATTTATACATTCAGTGCTCTAAAAATTCTGGAACGTGATGGGTACATTGAATTGACCGACGAACTGAACAGGCCTTCGGTGGTACATTTCAGGGTAAATCGCGATGATTTGTACAAATTCCAGGTGGCCAATCAGGCTTTCGACGATTTTATCAAATTACTGCTGCGTTCCTATACCGGTATGTTTACCGAATACACCGGCATTAATGAAGAAGTGCTGGCCAAACGTTCAGGCACCACACGCGAAGTGGTTTACAAGTACCTCAATGCGCTCGATCAGCACAAAATCATCCACTACATCCCCAGAAAAGATACACCTTTCGTCATTTTTACCCGCGAACGAATTGATGCCTCTCGCATGGAAATTTCCAGGGAAAACTATGCTGCCCGCCGTAAATTGTACGAACAACAGGTGGGCGCCGTGTTGAATTATGCCACCTCAACAGCTAAATGCCGCAGCCAATTGTTACTCGATTATTTTGATGAACAATATCCGGTTCGATGTGGTGAGTGCGACGTGTGTGTTTCGATGAACAGTTTGGGAATCAGTAATATCGAATTGGATCGGATCATCGATGAAATCAAACAGCTACTGGCTCAGCAGCCCTTGATGCACCATGAACTTTTTTACAGAATGAAAGGCAATGAGGATCACAACCAGCAAGTCATCAGGTGGTTAATGGACAATCAGCGACTACTTGTCCGACTCGATCAAAAACTGGAGTGGCAGGAATAGCTGTTCCGGTAGATATGATTATTTTTGGGGCCAAATCAGAAAATACCATGGGACGAAGAAGTAAAGTGAAGAAACCGGTTTATGAAGGTGTGGAAATCATCGATGTGGGTGCCGAAGGTAAAGCCATTGCCCGTGTGAACGAACTGGTGGTTTTTATACCCCTGGCCATTCCGGGAGACATCGTCGATGTTCAAATCACGAAAAAGCGATCGAAATTTGCCGAGGGGAGAGTCATTCGCACTATAAAGCCTTCTTCACTCAGGGTTGATGCTTTTTGTAGCCATTTTGGTGTTTGCGGAGGATGCAAATGGCAAAACCTTCCTTACGAAAAACAACTTTTTTACAAGCAAAAACAAGTAGCCGATCAGCTTTCTCGCATTGGTAAACTCACACTTCCCGAAATACTTCCCATCAAAGGTTCGGCTAAGTCAACTTTTTACCGGAATAAGCTTGAATTTACCTTTTCCAACAAGCGCTGGCTGACTCCCGAAGAAATCAGTTCTGAAGAAGCCATTGCACCCCTGGGAGCATTGGGTTTTCACATACCGGGCTTGTTCGACAAGGTCATCGATATAGAAAAGTGCTGGCTTCAGGATGAACCTTCAAATGCCATCAGGAATGCAGTTAAAAAACATGCACTGGAAAACAGTCTCGAATTCTTTGACATTAAAATGCAACAGGGTTTTCTGCGGAACCTGATTATCCGCACTTCAAGCACGGGCGAAATAATGGTGATTGTTTCCTTTTTCCGCGATGATGAAGTTCAACGAAATAACCTGCTGGAAATGCTTGCCAGCCGATTTCCCGAAATTTCATCGTTGTTGTATGTGATCAATACGAAAGGCAACGATACTTTACTCGATCAGGAGTTTGTGGTTTACCAAGGTGGCGACCATATTTTTGAAGAAATGGAAGGCCTGAAATTCAAGATTGGCCCAAAATCATTCTATCAAACCAACTCAGAACAAGCCTATGAATTGTACAAAGTGGCCCGTGAATTTGCCGGCTTGACTGGCAATGAAATTGTGTATGATTTATATACCGGCACCGGCACCATTGCCAATTTTGTGGCCCGAAGCGCACGAAAAGTGATTGGCATTGAATATGTTCCTGAAGCAATAGCCGATGCAAAAATTAATGCTGAACTCAACAGTATCGGGAATACCCTCTTTTTTGCAGGGGATATGAAACAGGTGCTGACCAATGATTTTATTACCGAACATGGTCACCCCGATGTGATTATCACCGACCCTCCGCGTGCAGGAATGGATCCCAAAGTGGTGGAAACCATTCTGAATGCAGCCCCGGGGAAAGTGGTTTATGTAAGCTGTAATCCGGCTACTCAGGCCCGTGACCTTGAATTGATGAAAGACCATTATGCAGTAACCCGTATTCAGCCGGTCGATATGTTTCCTCATACTCACCATGTTGAAAATGTAGTTTTGCTGGAGAAGTTGAGATAGTTAAGAATTGATCTGAGATTTTTAAACGTATAAGCAACAACATATGCTCGCTATTTTATCTCCGGCCAAAGATATGAAGGTTGTTCCCCTTCCTGAAAATAGTGATCTTCCGGCTACTTTGCCTGAGTTTATCAGGCAGGCATCAGTAATAGTCAGGGAATTGAAAAAAATGAATCAGGCAGAACTGGCCGAAACAATGAAAATGAGCAAGTCTCTGGCAACTTTAAATTTTCAACGTTATCGGAACTGGTCAGCAGATCATGATTCAAAACAATCGCATCGGGCCATACTAACCTATACCGGTGAAGCCTACCGTGGGCTAGGCGCAGGTGATTTTTCCATTGATGAATTAAAGTATTCGCAGGAGGTTCTGCGCATCCTTTCTGGTCTTTACGGTGTATTGCGCCCCCTGGACCTGATTCAGGAATATCGATTGGAAATGGGAAGCAAAATTTCTTTTCAGAACCATAGGAACCTTTACGATTTTTGGAAAGCTGCTGTTTCGAAAGCCATTCAGAAAGCCATTGCCTCGTCGCCCGGTGATCCGGTACTGGTGAATTTGGCATCCAAAGAATATGCATCAGTATTGGATGTTAAAGTTTTCAAAAACAGGGTTGTCAGTCCAAATTTTTATTCGGAGCACCAGGGTAAAATTACGATGGTCACAGTTTTTGCCAAGAGGGCACGTGGATTAATGGCCCGTTTTATCATTGAAAATCAACTCGAACGGGTCGATGATCTCAAAGCTTTTAATGCCGAAGGTTATTATTTCGACAGTAAACGTTCTACGGACAACGAATGGGTGTTTCTTCGCTGATTTATTTGATGTTTCTCCAAATGATGGCCACATTGCGGGCATGCATTTCCCTGGCCTCCTTATTGAGGGGGACTATACCTTGATATTGATTGAACAAGTCTTCGAAGATGGTGATTTCCTGTACACTTTCAATGGGTATTTGTTGAGATTTAGCCCTTTTTACTTCTTTCCGAACGGCTTTGCAATAGTCCAGAATAAATTCCAGGTTTTCTTTTTTAAACGAATGCTTTCCATGGGTTGAAATCACATGATCGATGGCATTTTCTGGTTTCAGGATTTCTTCCAATGTTGAAATCCAGTGATCAATTTCGTTGACCCTGAACTGATAAAAACTGGGCATTGTTTCATGCTCATAGGCACCCAGGTGAAACAGATTCCCGGTACACAATACTTTTTCGTCACGGATATAAACTGCAATGTCGGCATCGCCGTGGCCCTTGCCCATGTAGTACAAGTGAATGGTTTTTTCGCCGGCATTCAGGGTCATCGTTTCATCAAAAGTCAGATCGGCATAGCGTGCATGGTAGTTGTTGATCAGGTCATTCTCATAAAAACGATAAAGTTCAATGGCCTGATTGATTGAATCAGAAAGCACACCACTGGTGCTGATGGTATCGAGCACGTTGCTTTTATGGTAAATTTTCTTCCGAAGGAATTCAACAGTCTGACCCAGAAACAGGTCATCGTAATCTTTGATTTCGGCCTCGCTGTTTTGCTGGGCTACAATTTGTGATTCTGTAAAAATGCAGTTTCCACCCGAGTGGCATGAATGACCATGGGTATTGATGATGTATACAAAGGTTGAATCGTTAAAATTATCCTGAACAGCATTTTTGATCAGGCGCGCATTGGCCGGTGAGTTTTGTGTGTCGATCAACACCAACCCTTTGCCGGTTTTCACGGCAACTGAATTGATGATGTCATTGGGCCATCCCAATGTATGCAATTGTTTTTTACCGGGTGTTACTACCACCACATTACTGGTAAGCTTGCGGATTACCGTTTCCCTGGCGATACCCTGTACTGATGATAGGGCAATCAAAACCAATAATAACAATCGAATGCGCATCCTTTATCCTCTCTCTTCTAACTGTTTTATCGAGTTGTAAAGCTATAAAAAAAAGGAAATGAACAACATTCGACCAAACATTTTACTGTTTTTGAAGTTTCATTAGTTGTTGAAAGTCGCTGCCAGTGGGGTTTTGGAACACTTTTAGTTCAAATGCGGGGAGCACTGCCAGTACATGGTCAAAAATATCGGCCTGAATACTTTCATAGTTAGCCCAACGCTGATCTTTGCTAAAAACATAAATTTCAATGGGGATGCCTGTTTCGGTAGGTTGCAAGTGACGCACCAGAAACGTCATTTCGGTATTGATGTTTGGATTGTTGCTCAAATAGGCCTCCAGGTATTTTCTGAAAATACCCAGGTTTGTTTGGCGCCTTCCGTTATAATGCTCCTCGGGTGAAATATTCAGCGAAGCATTGAAGGCTTCAATTTCCTGTTCTTTGCTAATCACATATTCTTTGATCAGCACAAACTTTTGAAAATTCCTCAACATTTCCTGGCTGCAAAATTTGACGGAAGTCATGTCGATGTTGATGGATCGTTTGATCCTGCGACCTCCCGATTGTTCCATGCCCTTCCAGTTTACAAAGGTTTCGGTAATCAACGAATGGGTGGGGATCATCGAAATGGTTTTATCCCAGTTTTGCACCTTCACCGTGTGCAATTTGATTTCAGTCACCGTTCCGTCAGCACCTCTCGATGGCATGGTTATCCAATCGCCAACCTTGACCATGTCGTTCATGCTGATCTGAATGCTTGCAACAAATCCAAGAATGGTATCCTTGAAAACCAACAACAAAATGGCTGCTGCTGCCCCCAATCCTTTGAACAGGTTGCTGAGATCGAGATTGGTTAAAATTGAAATAAGTATAAGCAGCCCAATAAAATAACTGAAAATCTTGATGAGTTGTACAAAACCGGTTAGAGGTCTTTCCTTCGATTGCGAAAAGCTGATGTTGTAGATGTCATTGATGGAGCTCAGTACTGCATTCAGAATGAAAATTGAAGTGAATAGAAAATAGACTTTCCCAAATTTCAATATAATAAGCTCCCATGCCGGGTAAAAGGCTGTCGAAAAATCAACAGAAAAATAGATGAAACTGGCTGGCGCTAAATGGGCCAGACCTATGAAGAATTTGTTTTTCAATAAAATGTCGTCCCATTCAGTTTTGGTGTTTTTGGCAAACTGATGGGCCATTTGAACAAAAATATTGCGAAATAAATAGAGCAAAATCAAGGCAATGAGTATGACCAGCAAACCGCCTGTGAGGGTAGCAAGTTTTTGTGCCAAAAGCATGTTCACATTTTCATCGATGAGCCACTCGAATAAGGTTTGTACAATATTTTTCATTTGTAAAAATATTTCATGATCTTTAAAACGGGAATTGCTAAAATTAAATAAAAAGAAACGCCCAACAAATTTGAGTCAGTGATTCATACCATGAGATACAAATATTTAATGGCTTTTGCGATGTTAACGATCGGTTCAGCAATGGCTTATGCACAAGATGCAAATTTTAACTTCAGTGGCACCATTCGCTACGATTATGAATTGGTTGGAGATGCCCATTCCGTAAAAGTGGTACACCAGCAAAGTAAAAAATTACCGCAGTGGGGTGGACCAACAAACAAGCTGATCGATGCGCAAAATCTGGGCACTTATGCTTACCAACTTTTTGATCTTGCCACTGGTGAATTGATTTTTCAAAAAGGATTTAGTCCGCTTTTTCAGGAATGGCAAACTACTGCTGAAGCCTTTGCAAAACAGCGTTCGTATTATCAAGCCTTGTTTTTCCCTGTTCCCTTAAAGGATGTACGAATACTGATCAACGAAAGGGACGAGAAAAATTCGTGGAAACTGATTTTTACCGATACACTCAAAGTTGATGATTATTTTGTGATTCAGGAAACTCCGGTAAAATACCCTGCAAAATACCTCCGTAACAATGGACATCCGCACGAAAAAATTGATATACTAATTCTTGCTGAAGGTTATCGTGTCGATGAGCAAGTGAAGTTCCTTAGCGATGCAAGCCGACTGACAGATTCACTTTTCAAAGCTGAACCCTTTGCAAGCTATGCCGACCGTTTTAACGTACAAGCCATTCAGGTTCCTTCGCAGGAATCTGGAACCGATGTACCCGGTGAAAATATCTACAGGAATACGGCCTTTAATGCCCATTTCTATACTTTTGATTCACCCCGCTACCTGACTACCAGCGACATGAAGGCAATTTACGATGCCATCGACGCTTATGCCTGGGATCATCTTTATTTATTGGTCAATACCGATCGTTACGGAGGTGGTGGCATGTTCAATTTTCTGAGCGTATGCAGTTCCGATAACGAGCAATCGCCCTTCGTTTTTTGTCATGAATTTGGCCATGGTTTCGCTGGCCTTGGTGATGAATATTATACTTCGTCCACCTCGTACGAAATCTATTACAGCAAAACGGTAGAGCCCTGGGAACCCAACCTGACAACTTTGGTTGATTTCGGTGCGAAATGGAAGCACATGCTTTTACCCGGAATACCAGTTCCCACGCCTCGTGAAGAAATTTTTTCAGGTAAAGTCGGGGTTTTTGAGGGCGGTGGCTATGAGCCCAAAGGAATTTATAGTCCGGTGATGAGTTGTTGGATGAAGGAAAGGGTTGCCGGAAAGTTTTGCCCGGTTTGCGAGAAAGCCATCGAAACTGTCATTTTAAATTGTTCGAAGTAAAGGATCATTCAGGTTCGAAGGGGAAATTTTTCTTGTACCGTTTTCAATTTCCTGGATCATGGACACCAAACGCTCATTCACAGGCAATTCAACACCCAATTCACGTGCTTTGGTCAGCAGGTAGCCATTTAAAAAGCTGGTTTCGGTTTTCTCGCCTCTTTCGAGCGATTGCAAGCCTGATGATTTGATGTTGCGGTATCGCAGACCAAAAATTCTGATCTTGGCATGACGTTTTAAACGATAATACCAGTTATTCCCTTTCACCAATCGATAATAGTTGAGTTTTCCGGCAAAGTCGGGAATTTCGATATTCAAAGCATTGGCAATCAGTATGGCCTCCCGAATAATTTTGATGAAGATGTTGCGAAGGTTTCGGTCGGTGATCAACGCGCCTACTTTCAATCCCGAAATTGCTCCCAATGTTGTAACACAGGAGTTGATAATCAATTTGGAATAAATGTGTTCATTGATGTTTTTAACAACCCTTGTCGACCCGATAGTACTGAGCAGGTACTGAAGGTTGTCCAGTCTGGGATCGTCACTCCCGTCGAGTTTCCCGATGATCATTTCGCCAGGCGAAGTCATTGCAGCGATGCCATCACTACTAAGCGTAGCACCCCAACTGACTACTGCTCCAACAATCCGGTTTGAGCCTGCAATACGGGCAAGTTTCTCTTCACAATAACCATCCTGCATCGAAACGATGAGGCCTTGAGGCGACAATTTCTCAAGAACGGCCCTGGTGGGTGGTTCAATATCGAAGGTTTTGGTCGAGAGCAACACATAATCGTAGTTGCCCGGAGTGGCTTCAACGCTGGCATAGGCCGGTATGAAATACAGGTATTTACGATGGCGAATGCTGAAAATCAGCCCATCGGTATTTATTTGGTCAGATAGTTCACTGTTTTTACAGGCAAGATCTACATGGAATCCTTGTTTACTAAGAATTCCTGCGGCTATACTTCCAACTGCTCCTGAACCAATGACCAGAATGTTCATCGATAAATAAAAATCAAGTAAAACTATTTGTTAAATGCCCTGAGTTTGATTTGGGTGAGCACTTTCTTGGTATATAAGGGAAAGTCACCATTCATGATCCAGCCATAATAGCCGGGTTGTTCCAACAGGACTTGTTCCACCGGGATTCCCTTATTTTTGCCAAAATTAAAAATTTCAACCCCGTTTTCATCGTATACTATTCTTCCCATGAAATCAACATTCCGATCGTACGATGAGAATTCTGATAGCTTATTGATATCGTTTTGAATGGGGATTGTCTTACGACCGTTGTTGTCTTCGTAGGCTGTTTCGTGGTATTTGTCGAGTTGAGATTTCAGCACTTCGTAAGTAGCTTTGGTGTCGGCCATGGCACTGTGTGCGTCTTCCAGTTCTTTGTTGCAATAAAGTTTGTAAGCTGCCGCCAGGGTGCGCTTTTCCATTTTATGAAAAATGGCCTGAACATCCACAAACTTTCTTTTCTTCAGATCGATGTCGACTCCAGCTCTTAGAAATTCTTCGGCCAGCAGCGGAATGTCAAATCGGTTGGAGTTAAACCCTGCAAAGTCACAACCCTCCATGAATTTTGCAATGGTTTTGGCCACTTCCTTGAAAGTAGGTTCATCTTTCACATCATCATCGGAAATACCATGTATGTTGGTCACCTTGGGCGGAATGGGCATTTCCGGATTGATCCGATAAAGCTTTTCTTCTTCAGTTCCATCTGGATGGACTTTCAACAAGGCGATTTCGACAATACGATCTGAGGCAACGTTGATCCCTGTGGTTTCCAAGTCAAGAAAGATCAGGGGATTGTTGAGATTTAACTCCATTTTCGTTCAATTTTAAATAAAAAAGCGCTGACCAATTGCTTGGAGCGCTTGTATCAATGGGATCAATGATATTATGCGTTAATCATCATTGGCATAAGCAGCATCAACACATCTTCTTCATCGAATTCCTTTTCAACGGGCAGCAATAAGCCAGCACGTGTAGGATCTGATAGTTCTACTTTGACATCGGTTGAAGCCAGGTTGGCCAAAATTTCAATCAGGAACGATGATTTGAACCCGATTTCCATTTCATCGCCTTCGTATGAACAGGTCAGGCGTTCAACAGCCGAAATGGAAAAATCGATGTCCTGTGCTGATACAACCAGCTGGTTTCCTGTAATTTTCAGGCGTACTAAGTTGCTGGCCTGGTTTGAAAATACCGATACCCTGCGCAAGGTGTTGTACAGTTCCAAACGGTCAATTTGCAGTTTGTTGGGATTGTTGGTGGGAATCACTGAATTGTAACTGGGATATTTTCCTTCAACCAGGCGGCAAATAACCGTAAAATTGGTAAGGCTGAAGAAGGCATTTTTCTCATCAAATTCCAATTTTACATCAAAATCTTCGCGGGGCAGCAAATTTTTCAACAGGGCAGCCGGCTTTTTGGGCAGAATGAAGGATGATTCAGCTTCTGCTTTAACATCGGTACGCTTGTAACGGACCAGTTTATGGGCATCGGAAGCAACAAAAGTAAGCTCTTCGGGAGCTATTTCTACCAGGATCCCATTCATGACTGGACGCAGTTCATCGTCGGCAGTAGCAAACAGGGTTTTGTTGATCCCGCTCAGCAGCAAGTCGTGGCTCAATTTCACCGAAGTGGCATGAGATGCTTGAATGACAGGTAATTCGGGATATTCTTCACCTTGCTGACCCACGATACTGAATTTACCGTTGACCGAGAAAATGTCGATGGCAAAAGTTTCGGTGTTGATTTGGAAGGTGAGGGGTTGCTCGGGAAATTCTTTCAGAGTGTCAATGAGTAACTTGGCCGGCACCGCGATCTCTCCAATTCCTTCGGTATTTTCCAGTTCAACCCAGGTAACCAGGGTGGTCTCCAGATCGGAAGCAGTAATGGTTAACTTATTTTCTTCCAAATTGAACAGGAAGTTATCGAGAATGGGCAAGGTACTTTTTGAGCTGATCACTCTGCTGATAGCTGTCAGATGGTTTAGAATCTCTGTACTGGAAACTACAAATTTCATAGCTTATACTTTTGTTTTTTATTGTCGAATGGAACGAATAAGTAGGATTGTCATCGCTTTAACTTTTCAAAAAGCAACATGCCTTCATGGTTTGCAAACATGTTTTACTCAATGGTTCAGTTTTTTAGCTCCTTGATCCTGTTTTGAAAAATTCAATCAAATATACATGAAAAATAGCTCAATCAATGGACTCGTTCAAAGAAAAGTCTGATTTTTTATGAAATATTGTGGATAACTTTTTTGACCTTATCAGCCTGGATGCTTCCTGGTGAGCATTATTTTACAAAACATTCTTAAGCTAAGAGGATTACCGATAACGCCGCTGCCTGATGTAATTATACAAGATGCCCATCAACAAGTAAATCAGTACTGGTAAAAGGATGTTGATGAGTTGCCAGCGTAACTGTTGATCCCTGATTTTCACTTTGTCGAGCAAACGAAGTTTGACTACCTTGGTACGCAATTGCATAATTCCTTGATCATCGGCCAGGTAATCGATGCAATTCATGAGAAATTCACGATTTCCGAAAACCTGCCCTGAATATTGATCGAAACCCAGCGCTTGGATTTGTACCTGTCCGCCACGGTTACGCACTTTATTTTTGAGAATGTCGCCATCGGCAATCACGATCATTTTCGACGGAGCGCCTTTGTCACGGATTTGTGAAAAACCAAGCTGCCCGGTCATTCTATTGGTGAAAGCCGATGAGAAATTGCCTTCGAGCAGGACACCAATGGGGATATTGGCTTGATTAAATAGTTGCTGATCGGGAGGATTGGTCGCACTTAGTAGGCTTACTTCCAGCGGCGTTTGCATGGATCTTGCATAGGGCGAAGTGCTGAGTATGACGGTCCCTTTAACTTCTTCGCTTTCGCCCACCAACTGAACCGAACTGGCAAATTCCAGCATCACATTGTTCAGATTGCGGCTGAGCGGATGCTCTGGTCTGGGCAAAGCCAGCGGTGCATAGTAGAAAGGAGCCGGTGTAAAGCTGGAGGCTTGTCCGGGAGGTGCTGTATTGACAGGATATTCCATGCAAAAGGCATCCTGAATCAGGTTCGGATTGAGCCGCACTCCGTAACGAAAAAGCTGGTCGCGCAGGTTGAGCCCTTTTTCAAAAGCGATGGTCGATAATCCCTTCGACAATGAATCGATGCTTACCTGCACCGGATCAATGCACCACAAAACATTTCCTCCCTGCATGATAAACTGATCAATGTGCAGTTTGTCGCTCTCATTCAGTGCTTCGCCAGGGGCAGCCACTACCAGTACTTGGATTGAATCCTTATCTGAAAGAGCTTCAGCCCGAATGTCAATAATTTGATATTGCTCGCTCAGGTTGTATCGCAAATCACCAGTTTCAAAGTTCGATGCTTCACCATGTCCGCTCAAAAAGGCAATGGTTTTAGGGCTTTCCTGTTGTAAGTAACGCAAGGCTCTGATAAACTCAAATTCAAGCAATTCGATGGATTGTTGCAGGTTCTCATCAGCCGAAAGCAAGGGATTGTTTTTAAGAAGGTTGATGGCAATTGCTTTGTTCCCGGTACGAATAATGGCTCCCGGAAATATTTGCCGTGTTGAAAGCCCTTCGGTGGTTTTGTGACCAAAATTCACAGGTTCAATGCCTGCTTCAACAAGTGAGGTAATTATGCGCTTGCGCTCTGTTTCATTCGAAATTTCATATACATCCCTGATTTCGGCACGAATCCTTTCATTGGAGAAGGCATTCATGTCCTCTACCTTTTCAACAATGGCATCCTGAAATTCTTTCATTCCGGATGGCAAGTTTCCAGCCAGGTATATGTCAACGTCAATGGGCTTGCTCCAGTCATCAAGAATGCTTTTGGAAACAGCCGATAAGGTATACCTGTTTTCGGCAGTCAGGTCGATCCTGAATAGTCTGATCTGCGTCATGGCTACAAAAAGGATTGAAACGAGCAGTAAGCCGATGAAACGCGTTTGACTCAGTATGGCAGTGATGGATAACTTGTTGATGAAACGGGTGGTGAGTGCTAAGAAAAAGAGCGTCAGCAGCAGAAAGTAACTTAGGTCACGGGAATCAATCACACCACGACTGATTGAAAGGTAGTGCTCATGGATACTGAACTGTAACAAGATATTTTGAAGAGCATTTGGAATGCCGGCCGAAGCGATAAAGTCGAGTCCAAGAAACATGATAAAGGATATAACCACCGCCAGCAAGAATGCTATGACCTGGTTGCTGGTGAGCATTGATGCAAACAGTCCAATGGCAATGTAGCCGGCTGCGAGCAGGACCAATCCTGTGTACGAACCCCAGGTTGCACCTGTGTCGATATTTCCTGCAGGGTTTCCCAGTTGGAAAACAGAATAAAAATAGAGCAGGGTGGGCAAGAGCGAAACCACAACCAGAATCAGGGCAGCCATAAATTTTGACAACACAATCCCGATGGTGCTGATGGGACGTGTCACGATCATTTCGAGGGTTCCCATTTTCCTTTCCTCGGCAAACATCCGCATGGTAATAGCAGGAATCAGGAACAAATACAACCACGGGGCCAGATCAAAAAAGATTTTTAAGCTGGCTCTTTGTCCGTCTATCAGGTTAAAGGGGCCTGGAATGACCCATAGGAACAAGCTGGTGGTCAGCAGGAAGATGGATACTACCAGGAAACCTGTGATGGATCCAAAAAAAGCGTTCAATTCTTTTTTAAACAAGCTAAACATCTGATTCAGGATTTAAGCGAGTTGACTATTTCATGTGCTGCGTTACGAGCTGCACCTCCAGTGGCAATTTTCTTTTCCATGCTGGCATACTCATTCAACATTACATTTCGGTATTCCTTGTTATGCAACAACAGCTTCAATTCATTTTTAAGGTTTAGCAGACTGACTTCCTGCTGGAAATATTCTTTCACCACTTCTTTTTCTGCCACCAGGTTGACCAACGAAAAAAATTGGGTTTTCAGTATTTGCTTGCGGAATAAAGACAAAATTCGTCCCATTCCCATTTTGTATACCACCACCTGAGGCACTTTTAACAAGGCTGTTTCAAGGGTGGCAGTACCTGAAGTAACAATGGCTGCTTCGCTTGCTCTAAGTAACTTATAGGTTTGTTGTTGTATGAATTTCACGTTATTGGTAAACAATTTCAGATAAAAATCGGGATCAATGCCCGGTGCACCTGCAACCACAAACTGATGGTCGGGGAATTGAGCAGCAACCTTAACCATGACAGGAAGCAGGGCTTTGATCTCGTGTTTGCGGCTTCCGGCCAGCAGGGCTACTATGGGGTTGTTGCTAAGTCCGTTGGACCTCCGAAATGCATCGGTGTTGAACTCTCTTTCTTTTTCTTTCTGAATAAGATCGAATACCGGGTTCCCCACATAGTTTACCGGGTATTGGTGTTGCGCATAAAAGCTGGTTTCAAAGGGAAAGATGGTATACATTTGGTCTACAAACTGTTTGACCAGTTTCACCCTTTGTGTTTTCCAGGCCCAGACTTTGGGTGAAATGTAATAGGCTGTGCGAATGTTGTGGCGCTTGGCAAAGCGGGCTATGCGCAGATTAAAACCAGGATAGTCAACCAAGATGAGCATGTCGGGTTGAAATTCCAACAGACTGGCCCGACATAAAGCCATGTTTTTGCGAATGGCATTCAGGTTCAACAAAACGGGCACTATGCCCATGAAAGCCAGGTGTTTGATGTGTTGGTAACATACTCCTCCCTGTAACTGCATCTGATCACCTCCAAAATAACCGAAACTGGCATCGTGATCCAGTTTTTTGATTTCAGCCATCAGCGAAGCAGCGTGCATGTCGCCTGAGGTTTCACCGGCAATCAGATAATACTTCATTGTTTGTGCATTTAGTTAAAAATCCGGTAGCCCAACACCAAAAAGGCAAAGAGAAAACAAGCCATCACTACACCCCTGGAACTTTTGAAATGTTTAAACTGCAAAAAAAGATAAAACAAAGGCAAATCGGCCAGCACACTCAAACTCATGACTTTGAACAATAAACGGTATTCATGGAGCGATTTTATGAGATCAATGAAAACCATATCACGAAATTTCAGCCTATAATAAAGATAGAAGGCCAGCAAGGGTATTAAAACCCCCAATAAGAAGCCCAACCATCCCTGATCGGTCCAATGGTTTTTCTTTTTTAAAGTTCCCATTCTTTCAACTTTGGTAGAAATGCATGGTCGGTTAAATCCACTTTTATCGGAACGATTGAAA
Source organism: Prolixibacteraceae bacterium (assembly GCA_016938055.1). GTDB lineage: Bacteria > Bacteroidota > Bacteroidia > Bacteroidales > Prolixibacteraceae > Roseimarinus. Next base: position 32,635 of record JAFGVJ010000142.1, on the reverse strand, counting down.
CTTTCCGGGTTTCAAGAATGTGATTGTCGGTATCGGTAGAGCCATTATCAAGGTTTTGGTAATAGCCTGTAATCCAATAATAATCGCGGCTGTGCGGATCGGTTCTTTTATCGAATTCTTCAACCCAGCGACCATTACCCTGGCGGCAAATCTCGATGCCTTCCAGTGCGCCTTTGGGGGCGTTCACATTCAGACAGGTTCCCACTGGCAATCCATGCAGCAATACCTGTTCAATGATCCGCTGGATATAGGATTCAAAGTGTGAAAAATCGGCATCGAATTGCCAGTCGCACAAGGAGAAACCCACCGAAGGGATTTCGTGGATACAGCCTTCAATGACCGCACCCATGGTTCCCGAATAATGTACACTCACCGATGAATTGGATCCGTGGTTAATGCCCGATAAAATTAAATCAGGGGCACGATCGAGTAGTTTGTCAAAGGCCAGTTTCACACAATCAACGGGCGTACCTGTGCAACTGTAGGTTTCAAAGCCAATTTCATCGTTGTGTTTCTTCAACCTGATGGGTTCTTCAACTGTTATGGCCGACGACATTCCTGAGCGGGAACGATCGGGCGCTACCACCAGTACATCACCATACGCTTTGGCAATATTCATCAGCGTAATAATGCCCTTCGCCTTGATTCCGTCGTCGTTTGTAATGAGTATTTTTTTTCTTTCCATTTGATCTGATAAAGTATGTTTTAAGGTATTTTGCTTTGGTTTTCCCGCAAAGATAATGATTTCGGTTTGTCCCTATGCTGGGCAACATCTTGACATTGGTCAAGGATTCCGGTTCACGATGTACTTATCGGTACCAGCATAGGGATGAATGCCAAAACCGGGGTTCAGCAGCATTTGCCAGTCAGTTCCGCTGGCTTCATGATCGTGGATGCTGAAGGGTGCCGAGAAATATAAATAACTGTTTTCATTGTTGATGAGGGCCCCGTCGCTTACCTTAATGGTGCCCCAGGGACCAGTTGCCTTTAATTCAGGGATGATATAACCCTTCCCTTCAAAAGGAATCATTTGGTCCGAAAGGTACTCAATGGTGGTTTGCTTATTGAGCCTGATCATTACAAAAGGTGAACCTATGAATTTTTGATGATACTTTTCGGCCAACGCAATAAGTCGTTTTTCACGCTGATCCTCAAAAGTTTCAATGGCCTGGCGATGGTATTTTGTACTCAGCAGGTTCATTACCCCTCCAAAATCTTCGGGATAAGTAAACTGGTAAAAATCCTGTACCAATGGAATGAGATCGCTTTGGTGTTGGATGCTTTTCAACCATTGTGTTGATTGTTGGCTCATCAGATAACCGTAGGCCGGGAACATTACCGCTGCAAAGGCGTTCATCAGATGATCGGCTTGTTGCAGATGGGAGAGCGAGGCAATCAAGGCTGTCTTGTTTGTTTCGTACGTTTGCTGATTCATGAGAAGCCAGATAAGTTCAGGAAAGCCTATCTTTAAATCGTGATGCAGCTCTCTGATGAAATAGTCGCCGGTAGATATTTTTCGCATTTTACGTGCTGCTAAAGCCATTCGCAAATGCTCCTTTTGCTCAGCCTCATCATCAGAACGGAGAGCCATTTCCAATGCCGTGGCTTCAATTTTCATCCAAATCCGGTTGTCTCGTTCGTTCAGATGTTGACAGTGTGGTGTTTGCAATTGATTGAATCCCAGCTTGTCTTCATTGAAACGGAAGAAGGAATGAATGATCAGATGGTTTTTATCTGCTGCATTTTCGGGTAAGGGCAGCATCAGCAGTGTCCAGTGTTTTCCGTTCCATTCAAGCGGACCATTCATGGCAGGGATGGCTGAAGGTAAAATTCCTGCGAAAATACCATCTACTTTAACCAGACTATCACCGGGTTCATTGCTAAAAACATGACGGGTTTCCGGTTCGAATAACAACACGGGGGCACATAACCGAAAATTCAATAAAGGCTCCTGAGCAGACAAACAAAGACTATCGATGTTTTGGAACTCAAGTCGGGCTTCCCTGATTGTTTCCTTCTGATAGGGTACTTTCCGGGAACAACTTAATAAATTGGCTGTACAAAGCAGCAGAAGCAGCAATTTTCGCATAGATGCAATTTTTTTTGAGAAAATAAAAGTAATGAAAAAAGCCCTGATAGAGCCTATTGATCAACTAAAATGGAAGGCGAAGCTGATTGTTTTGAGGCTGCTCATTGCTGAAGCGTTCGTGAATTTTTTGAAGCAGTGGCTTACAACGTCCGCATGAGGTTCCGGCGCTTGTGACCAGTTTCAACGCTTCAAACGAGGCATGAGGATGCTTTTTCATGAATTTTCTGATTTCAAAATCACTTACCTCGTTGCACCTACAAATAATCATCTGTTAAATTTCCGGGATTAAAAGCTTTTTTGCTTAAATCAGTTGGTTTTCAACATGAATCCTGGCTTTCCGATACAATTCAAATACCTGATCTGATTTTGGCATTGTATCGAACAATTGTTTGAGAATGCCTTTTTTGTTGATCAGTGAATAACTGAGTTTGAAATGAAGGTCGTACACAAAAGCCATTTGAACCAGTTTAAAATCAGTGATCGTCTTCATATCACTTTTCGACGGTAGTTTTTTTGAAGCAAGGCTTTTGGCGATGGCTTTCGAAACCATTGGAGATGGTTCCAGATCGAGGGAAAATGCACTGTTCCGGTTCTTGTTCTGCAAGGAATATTCTTTTACTGCCTGGTCCAGAATGTCCAATTTATCGGCATCGCGCAGGATGTTGGAAAGAAGCATCACTTCGGCTGTTTCGTTTTTCGGAACAGCCAGTTTGTTATGGTATTCAACTGCTTTGATAATAGGGTGCCTGAGTTCTTCGGGGATTTCAGCCAGCCAATTGTTTTGGTCGATAAGCCTTAAGGCAATGATGGCATGATCCTCCGATTGTTCATCATTATAGGTTTGGTATTGCTGAAACTGTATAAAACGTCCGGCGTCGTGCAACAAAGCAGCCAAACGTGCACTTTCCCTGACAGTTTCGTCACAGTCAATGCTTAGGGCAATCATTTCGGCATTCTGAATCACACGGGAAATGTGTTCTCTTTTCAAATCAAAATTCAGCTGAATGTTTACATCATTGCTATGAAAGGTGCTGATGTATTGATTAACTGCATGGTGGATTGGTTGCCACAACATTATACCTGCGTCAGTATTCGTCATATTGTCTTCCATCGTCTTCACTCTTCTCCTTGGGATAATTTTAATCAAAAATAGTGTTTTTTTCCTAACGGGAACTTTTAAAAATGAGCTCTGTTGATAGTATTTGATTGATGATACTTCAACAAATCACTTGTCCGATGGGAATTTCCTGAGCTCTTTCGAAGTTAACCATGGCATTCACCAACTTGATTTTCTGGAATTTAAAAATATCTGTAGCCAAGATTCTGGCTTCCTTAATTTTTCCGCTTTCGAGCAGTGAACGGCGTTGTACCCCTTTCAGTAAGGGGGTATCGGGTGTCAGCCATTGTTCTCCATTGAATAGCAAAATGTTGGACGACCAGGCATCGGTCAGGCATTGATTTTTAACAATGAGAATATCGTCGCAGCCAGCCCTTAAAGAATAGGCCTCGTCGAGCATGTGTCGCTGATCGGTTTTGTAGAAATATTCAATGTTTTCAACTGTAATCAGTTTTAAAGAATGAATGCTTCGCTGCTGATAAGGCATAATGGTATATCGAAAACCTTCAGCAGGATTCCAGGTTAAACGGCACTTGTAACGGTCATTATGGAGGTTCTCAGGGATTTTAATGACTGTTTGGAGCGATAGTTGCCCACTGATGCCAAAAAGTTGTGCCATGGCTTCAGCCATTCGCTTGTTATGCAGATCAATCAGCTGCAAACTGCGGTTTTCAATGCAGATGGATTCAACGAGTCGGAACATAGATTTTTTGAATGATTTCCTGATATTCTTCCTGTGCAATACTTTGCGTGGTTATTCCACCACCACTCCGGTAAATTAGCTGATGATGATTTTGTTCGATAAAGCGAATCATCACGCAACTGTTCAAGGTCATTCCATCGAAAAAACCGGCTATTCCGGTGTAATAACCCCGTTGATCTGATTCTGCTTCTTCAATTATTTCAAGGGTTTTGGCTTTGGGCGCACCACTGATTGAACCTGCCGGGACCAGGGCATAGAGGATCTCTCCCAAACGACTTTCAAAACCTTCAGAAAGTTTTCCGGTGATTTTTGAACTTACTTGCAGTAAATTTCTGTTCGGGCTCGTAATTTTTTCAATGTACCTGAATTTTTCTACCTGTACATGCCGGGCCACCCTGCTAAGATCGTTTCTGAGTAAATCAACAATGGTAGCATGTTCGGCCTGCTCCTTGAGATTATTCATGAGTATTTTTTCAGCATCGGGAAGATCGGCATCGATGGTTCCTTTCATGGGAAAGGTCTCAATGGTATTGTTGGCAATTTTTACAAATGTTTCGGGCGAAAATACTACAAAACGGTTCTGATAATAAATGCGATATCGTGCCTTAGCACTGTGAAAAATGGCTTTTAAGGCATGTGAACTTTTTACCGGTGTAGGAAAGGTTAGATTAACCAGATAAGCATTTCCACGGTTCAGATGTTTTTGAACCAAGCTGAATGCTTGCTGATACTGTTCAAAATCGATGGGATTGGCTTGAATGACAACATTCTCATCCAAATCATCGCTTAGGGGGTAATTAGCATGATTGCCTTCGAAGTTGAAAAAGATGTTTTGACTGGCTGCCTCTTCAGGACCAAACACTTGACATTCATCTCCTTTAAAATTCATGATGAAAAAAAAGGCTTGCCGTTTAGCACCTGCCGCATTCATGTACTCGATGGCTTGTTGCTGATTCATGAGGCCAAATTTATCATTGATATTGAAACCAGAATTCAATTCGACGATAAAAAGTAGGCTCTTGCTTTAAAAACACACGAAGTTTTATATTTTTGCGTCCACATTGGTCCCATAGTTCAATGGATAGAATGTAAGATTCCGGTTCTTATGATCTGGGTTCGAATCCCGGTGGGATCACGCATAAATAGCAATCATTTGATAATCAATATCGGATGATTGCTTTTTTTATAGCCATGTTTGAAAGGTGTTGAAAAGCCTTTGCCTTTAATTCTGATCATTTTGAATGGTTTCCTGTACATTATTTCTAAATTTATCGCACAATTTGTGGTTTACATGAAAAAATCTATGTTTCGCATAGGAGTGGTGTTGTTGCTCATTTTAGCACTGCCACTCTCTTATCTGATCATCAAACAGGCTTCGGAACTAACCGAAAATGAAGCGCTGGTACAACGAGTTTTCGATAAACAATTGGAAACCATTCTATTTACCATCAACCAAAATGCTGAAAATCTCATTGTAGCCTGGATTAATCAGGTAGATCTGCCTTTGAATGCCCGTGATGAAATCATGAGTACGATTTGTGAAGAACTTGTAGCAAAACACCATGCCTTAAAAAGCATTCAATATTTTAATATTGTAAACAAAACACCTTTGCTTGCTTTGGGGGGAGCCGGGAGTGAATTGCCAAAACTCAACTGGCCCGACAGTCTTCCGGTTGACCGCATGGTGGCCTATTTGGACAATCAATATCAGCGCATCGAATCAATTCGTGAGGGTGAATATGTGCATTTGTATTTTGTACTGAAGAGCGCTAAAACGCCGGTATTGTGTGCTTTTACTATCCATGCTAAAACATTCATTGAGCAAAACCTTCGGCCTGGTATTCAGCAAATTTCACAAGACCGGTTTCATGTTGTAATCCGGGATTCCATTCACACTGAAGGTAATTTACTATCCGATTCACTGAGCGTTGAAAAAACACAAATTCATGAACAGTCCCTGTGGTATTTTCCTGGTTATACAGTAATGATTGGATTACAAACGGCAACCATTGATGAGTTGGTGAAAGCCCGCTCTCAAACTGACCGAAGAATTTTTGTCATCATTTTTTTGGTGGTAATTGTTGGAATTACATTTGTATTGGCATCCATTCGTAAAGAAATGCGACTGGCAGAAATGAAATCAGAATTTGTTTCAAATGTTTCGCACGAAATTCGAACACCCCTGGCCTTAATCAGCATGTACACTGAAACTTTGCTGATGAACCGGGTGAAAACTCCTGAAAAAAGGCAGGAATACCTGAACATTATTCACCACGAAACTACGCGTTTGTCAGGAATGGTGAACCGGATTCTCAGCTTCTCCAAAATGGAAAAGGGCAAAAGAAATTATCATCTCGAGGAAATTGAGCTGAATGCTTTGATCGAAGAAGTAATTCACCATTATTCCCCACATTTTAAAGCACATATGGTGCACTGCACAATGGAACTCGATGAAGCCGCCTGCCAGTTGAAAGCCGATCGGGAAGCTGTGACCGAAGTTCTGATCAACCTGATAGAAAATGCCGTAAAATATGGTAGAGAAGGTGAAAAAAAGCTGATGATCCGTTCAAAGTGTACCCATAATCAAATACTTGTCGAAGTGGAAGATGATGGCATTGGTATAGCTTCCAAACACTTAAAACACATTTTTGACAAATTTTACCGGGTTACCCAGGGCAATTTGGCTCATAAAGCGAAGGGCTCGGGAATCGGACTGAATATCGTGAAAGAAATTATGGAACACCACCAAGGGAAAGTACTGGTTGAAAGTAAGCCCGGTGTTGGCAGTAAATTTATACTTATGTTTAACCAATAAAAGTTAACAATGGCCAGGATTTTAGTAGTGGAAGATGAACCGGCCATGCGGTCGGGATTGTGCGATAACCTTGAATTCGAAGGTTATGCAGTCGATTCAGCTGATAGGGGAGATGACGGTTTGAAAAAGCTCGAAATGGAAGATTTCGACTTGGTTTTACTGGATGTGATGCTTCCGGGCTTATCGGGTTTCGATGTACTGAAGCAGTTGCGACGGATGGGAAATAATACCCCTGTGATTCTCCTTACAGCTAAAGGTGAAGAAATGGATAAGGTACGCGGTTTAGAGCTTGGAGCCGATGACTATATTACCAAACCATTTAGTCTGAGGGAATTGCTTGCCAGGGTAAAAGCCAATTTACGTCGTTCAGCAGCGCAGGTTACCGACAGGAACGAAGGCGGAGGCGTTGACATTGGCCGGCTCTTGGTAAACTTCGATGCACTCGAAGCCACTGATCATGGCGTCCATGTGAAGCTTTCCCACAAGGAATTTGAAATTCTTCATTATTTATATAAGAAAAAAAATCAGATTGTTACCCGCGACGATTTACTGGACAAAGTATGGGGTTCCGATTATCAGCCTGCATCGCGTACCATCGATAATTTTATTTTGCGTTTGCGGCAAAAAATCGATACCGTGGAAACCAATCACATTGTAACAGTGCATGGCATGGGATATAAGCTTGTATTATAGTAGTTTAGATGTGTTTGTGACAACTTGTGACATTTTATCACAAACAATGACACAAAAAAGACGAGGGTGTTATAAGTGGGCTGTAGTTTTGTCGGTGTAAACATTCACTCACTTAAATTTTTAAAGCCATGAAAACAATTAAATCTTTAGCACTCGTTCTTTTTATCACACTGTTTACCGGTGTAAGTTATGCCAACGATTTCAATGAAATCAGTTACGAAGTGAAAACTAGTCAGGAACTGCCATCCTTGATCCAAAAAATGGTCAAAGAGGATTTTGTTCGCTTAAACAACTATTTTCATTTGAACAACATTGACAAACTCAGAGCCGACGTTACTTTTGAGTTTTACATTTCAAAAGATGATCACCTGCACATTGTCAGTGTTGAAAGCAAAGACTTTGAAGCTACCGACTATGTCAAACAATTACTTGACAATACCAAAGTTCCGGTTGCTGATACTGTAACCAATAAAAAGTACAAACTTGTTTTGAAACTCGATTACAGATCCTGATTCAGTTGATTAAGAAAAAACTTCATTATTAAACCATCTTACCGCGATGAAAACAAAACAACCCATCATTTTACTTTTTTTCTTGGGCATGCTGCTCCTGGCCGGCGGAGTGAAGGCCGCCGACTGGAGCAGGATAACCGATCTGGAAGGTATGTGGTATTTCACTGTTGGCGACGATATGAACTGGTCGAAACCAGACCTGGATCATAGCAAATGGGATAAAATGTTTGTTCCCGACAATTGGGACGAATATTACCGGAACTACAACGGGTACGGATGGTACAGGAAGACTTTTGATGTGACCTGGATACCTGAAAAGGGCGATTTAATGCTCTTTCTTGGACAGGTTGACGATGTGGACGAGGTTTTTATCAATGGCGTAAAAGTAGGACAAAGCGGATCGTTTCCACCCAATTTTCAGACCGCTTATAACCACGATCGTCGTTACCTCATTCCACGTGACTTACTCAAGAAAACAGGTAATACAATTGCTGTCAGGGTTTATGATACTGCCAATCAAGGTGGAATTGTTCGGGCCGATCGTATTGGGATTTATTACGATGATGACATCAACCTGTTAATGCAGGATTTAAGCGGCACCTGGAAATGGTCTGCCTATCGTGAAAATGGAATGCATACTCTTCATTTTGACGATAAACGTTGGAAATCCATCAAGGTTCCGGGACCTTGGGACCCTTCTTTCGACGGTCTTGCATGGTACCGTAATACTTTCCGCTTTGAATCGAAAAACCAATCGGGTGATCTGTACCTGGTTTTAGGGAAAATCGATGATTTCGATAAAGTATACCTCAATGGAGAATTGATAGGACGTACTGAGTACCTCGACCGTTATTCACGTTACAACCGTGGAAATGCCTGGCGTTTGTACCGTGTATACAGGATTCCAAAAAGCCAGTTGAAACCTGATAATGTTTTGGTTGTTGAAGTTCAGGATGATCAATTGGATGGTGGAATTTATGAAGGCCCTGTCGGGATTGTCAATGCACGCGATGCTCAAATCCTGCTCAACCGTTCAGAAAACGAAGATTTCTGGTACAATCCGGTCCGCTTCATTTTCGATTTTTTCAACTTTTAATAGATCCATTATGAAAAAATTTGCATTCAATACGATAGGGGTTTTGATCTTGATCTTTTCAAACATACTGGCAAAAGCCGAATACTCCCAAAACGAAATCAATTTGCACGGGCCCTGGGCTTTCTCTATTGGCGATAACTCAGACTGGGCCAAAGCGTCGTTCAACGATAGCAACTGGGAAACAATCAGGGTTCCGGCTCGCTGGGAAGAAGAAGGCTTTCAGGGATATAACGGCTTTGCCTGGTACCGGAAAAACGTTGACATTCCGGTTAATTTCCAAAACCGTGTCATCATCCTCGAATTGGGTTACATCGACGATGTTGATGAAGTTTATCTAAACGGGGAAAAAATTGGACAAACCGGTGCTTTTCCTCCGAATTATTCAACGGCTTACAATTCATTTCGAAAATACATTATCCCCAATGCTTTGGTGAATTATAACGGCAGTAATGTGATTGCTGTAAGGGTGTATGATTCTCAACTGGAAGGTGGAATTGTTAGGGGAAATGTGCGCCTGGTAGCTGGTGAAGTGGTCATTCAGCCCGATATTGACCTGAATGGAACCTGGAATTTCTCAGCCGGAATGCGAGGCGGAAATGAAGCTAAAATTCTGGTGCCTGGACAGTGGGAAAACCAAGGCTACTTTAATTATGATGGATTTGCAGTCTATAGCCGTCATGTTGATGTATCAGTGGCAATGAGCAAAAAGAAACTGATTTTCCTCGCCGGACGTATCGACGACGATGACGAATTCTATGTAAACGGAGTGCTTGTTGCAGCAACCGGTGATCTTAAAAACCGGAACAATACCAACATGCACCTCGAAAAAAGGAATTATTTCATCCCCGAGGGGCTCATTAAACCAGGTAAAAACCTTCTCGAAATCAAAGTACTTGACCGGGGTGGTGAAGGGGGAATACTCGAAGGTCCGGTTGGAATCATTACCCAGGAAAACTTCATAAAGTATTGGCAGTCTGCACGCCAACGCTGATTCTCAGCTTTTACCCGTCAAAATATTTGTTTTAGTGTTTAAATCGTGTGTTAAAAAGGGCTGACCCCGGCTTTCCATTTGATGTTACAACCTCCGCTGGGAAGCTGTTCTTCAAGAAAGGGTTGGCCCTTTATGACACTATCCAGTGCTTTGCGGATATCATTTCCTGTATTGGGTTCAAGGTTTTTATGGTTCGATCCATCCATTCGTCCATGATAGGCAAGCTTTAGGTCCTTGTCGAAAATGTAAAAATCAGGAGTACAGGCAGCCCTATAAGCCTTGGCAACCTGCTGTGTTACATCGTAAAGGTAAGGGAAATTGAAACCATTGTCGATGGCCTGTTTCTTCAGATATTCTGGTCCATCGTCGGGAAAAGCTTCTGCATCGTTGGCGCTGATGGCCACAAAAGAAACTCCCAGCGCTTGATAATCATTGGCCAAAGCGGCAATTCCTGCATTGATGTAACGAACGTATGGACAATGATTACAGATAAACATGATAAGGGTAGCATACTTGGATTGAACATCAGCAAGCGACATTTGAGTATTTGTCCTAACGTCGGTCAGTTGAAAGTCCGGGGCTTTGATACCCATCGGTAAATTGTATGAAAAAGTGTAAGCCATGATTCTTTATTTTTTTAAGAAACAGTATGAAAAGAAAGGTGTTCAGCATTTTCGGTTAATTTTCCTGTAATTTTTTGCTAATACTGCAACCCTTGGACATGAATACTGTCTGTTGCAATAAAAAATGCCTGAACTTTATTGATGATGAAAAACAAATGACAACGAAAAGTCATACATAACTGCCTAAAAATAATTGCTATGAAAAAATTTGTTTTAAGCCTTGCACTCTTGTTCATGTCAGTGGTGCTATTTGCCCAGCAAACCATCACTGCCGATGATTATTTTCAGAAAGAAAAAAATCAGGACGATCAAAAAATCCAAACCCTGATGAATTCATTTGAAGTCACACGGATTAGTGGTTTTGGGGGTCCTACCATGAGTTTTACAACCATCAAAGATGAATTTGCTTTCATCATGGGTGGGGGTGGAGGTTTGATCATTAACAACTTATATCTGGGAGGATATGGCGAAGATTTGTCCACTTCGCTATTTTCAGGCATTGACAATCCCATACGTGATCTTGAATTTGGTCACGGAGGATTTTGGTTGGGTTACGAAATTGCCCATCAACGCATCATTCATCCGGTGGTGAGTACCCGCATCGGGTGGGGACAAATTGCAGGTACCGATGTGAACAGTAAGCGGGTTAGCGACAACGTATTTGTATTGGTACCTACTGTTTCGGCCGAAATCAATTTTACCCGTTTCTTTAAGGTGAATATTGGGGCTGAATACCGTCAAACATTTAACGTGAATACCATTCCTGGATTCACCAGCAATGATTTCTCCAATGCAGGAGTTTTTATGAGTTTTGTTTTTGGATGGTTTTAGCGATCGGGTTATTACAAAAAAGAACACGCAAAATAAATGGGTTTTGCGTGTTCTTTTTTGTGAATTATTTCGAAGTCCGTTTCCTTTCAAATTCTTTCAGCAGAATCTTTCGCAAACGAATGGATTTCGGGGTGAGTTCAACATACTCATCTTCCTGAATGTATTCCAGGGCTTCTTCCAAACTGAAAACAATAGGCGGCGCAAGTTTGGCCTTATCGTCCGATCCCGAAGCACGCATGTTGGTCAGTTTCTTGGTTTTGGTAATATTAATGGTTAAATCGTTGTCGCGGGTATTTTCGCCTATCACCTGGCCTTCGTATACTTCATCGCCGGGTTTAACAAAGAATTTACCACGATCCTGTAACTTGTCAAGCGCGTAAGCAATGGCGGTGCCGGTTTCCAAACAAACCAGGGAGCCGTTGATTCGCTTTTCGATATCACCCTTATAAGGTTGAAATTCAATAAATCGGTGCGACATGATGGCTTCCCCAGCCGTACCAGTTAAAACATTGTTTCTCAAACCAATGATACCTCTTGAAGGGATCTGAAATTGTAAAAGTGTACGGTCGCCTTTCTTCTCCATTGAAAGTAATTCACCTCTTCGGCGGGTAACCAGTTCGATCACTTTTCCTGAATAATCGTCAAGAACATCAATCGAGAGTTCTTCAATCGGTTCATTTTTAACGCCACCAATTTCTTTAATGATGACTTTGGGTTGGCCAACCTGCATTTCAAACCCTTCGCGGCGCATGGTTTCAATCAACACCGAAAGGTGCAGAACACCACGTCCAAAAACCATCCAGGCATCGGCACTGTCGGTTTCTTCCACCTTCAGAGCCAAATTGCGTTCTAATTCCTTTTGCAAGCGATCGTAAATATGGCGCGAAGTAACGAACTTTCCATCTTTGCCAAAGAAGGGCGAGTTGTTGATTGTGAACAACATACTCATGGTTGGCTCGTCAATTTTGATGGGAGGAAGAGGCTCCGGTTTTTCGAAATCGGCAATGGTGTCACCAATGTCAAACTTATCGATGCCTACAATGGCACAAATATCACCGGCTACTACGCTGGGAACTTTCACCCGACCTAAACCGGTAAAAATGTTCAATTCTTTGATCCGGGTACGTACAATAGTGCCATCACGCTGGCACAAACTAACCTGTTGACCTTCTTTGAGTTCACCGCGATACAATCTGCCAACGGCAATGCGTCCCAAATATGTCGAAAAATCGATGGAGGTAATCAGCAGCTGGAGTGAACCCGGATTGATTTGAGGGGCCGGAATGTATTGTAAAATGGCATCAAACAATGCGGTGATGTTGTCGGTTTGTTTGTTCCAGTCATTTGACATCCACCCATGTTTGGCCGATCCGTAAAGGGTAGGGAAACTTAACTGGTCTTCAGTCGCATTCAGGTTGTACATCAGTTCAAACACCAGTTCATGGACTTCTTCGGGCCTGCAATTGGGCTTGTCTACTTTATTGATCACAACAATGGGTTTCAAACCCAGTTCCAGTGCTTTTTGCAATACAAAACGTGTTTGTGGCATGGGTCCTTCAAACGCATCAACCAATAGCAAAACCCCATCGGCCATGTTGAGTACTCTTTCCACTTCTCCACCAAAATCGGCGTGTCCGGGAGTATCAATGATGTTTATTTTGGTATCCTTGTAATTTACTGAAGCATTTTTTGACAGAATGGTAATTCCACGTTCTTTTTCCAAATCATTGCTGTCCAGGATCAAATCGCCGGGGCGTTCATGTTCTTTAAAGAGTTTTCCTGCCATCAGCATTTTATCAACCAGTGTGGTTTTTCCATGATCGACATGGGCAATAATCGCAATGTTTCTTATTGACATTTTCTATATTAAATTAAGACGCGCAAAAGTAGACGATTTCAATTGATTCCTGCATAGCATTCGTCATACTGCTTGAAATTCGAAGTTGAAACAACAATTAGTTAACAAAGTTCAGATGATGATGAAATTCAGCATGGATGCTTTGTTTCAAGGATATCAGCTCAGAACAGTTTAATGCCTGCTGAAATCAGGTAAGTACGGTTTCGGGCTTGAAACTGGCTTTGATCGTTCAGAATGTTTGCACTGTTTTCAATGCGAGCATCAACAGTCAGAAACCAAAAATCGATTCCGGCACCAATTTGCCACCCCATGTAACGCTCTTTCAAATCATTGGCATCAAAATTATTGATCTCTGTAATCAGTGAACTGGTCGTAATGTATGAAAACACAGGTCCTCCATGAATTCTGAAATTAATCAGTGAACGGTTGATGAGTTTAATCCCGGCTAATACAGGAAGATCAATGGTTTGGTAGTTAAACGAAGTATTCGTTTGAATATCATTTGTTGTACCATAGGGTTGAATATTTCCACCCTTGGTGTTGAAATAGACTTCGGGTTGCACGTATAATCTGCCAATGCTGGCTCTTGCAAAAGCGCCTACCAGGTAATTGTTTACATCTTCGTAAAGAATGTTTTGATTCAATACATCGTCAATGTCGGTAATCATTGTTGAACGGTTAGTGCCAAACTTTATCCCGATATTCAATGGATCCTGACCGTAGACCGTAGTGAAGGTGATAAAAAGTAATGCTAATGCAAGTAACCGATTCATTGGTTATTTTTTTACAAAAATAATGAAACTTATTGTACACTGAGGATTTGTTTCCAAACAAAAAAAGGTTACCAATTGCTCAGTAACCTTTAAACGAATAAATTGATTCAATTATTTTACAAATTCTTTTAAAGTGGCAGTTAATTTTTTACGGGTAAAAAAGATTCTACTCTTTACAGTACCCAGCGGTAATCCTAACTTTTCAGCAATTTCTTTGTACTTATAACCATCTAAAAACATTTGGAAAGGGATGCGGTATTCGTCATCGAGCGACGAAATACTTTTTTCAATTTCATTAGAGGTATAAAAAGAATCAGGTGCAGGATAGATTTTGTCTTTGGCAACTTTCAGATGAAATTCACTATTTGATCCACTTAAACTATTTCTCGATTTCGAAGCTTTACGGTAGTCATTGATGAAAGTATTCTTCATAATGGTATATACCCACGCTTTGAAATTAGTATTCTCGGTGAATTTATCTTGATAGGTAAGAGCTTTCAAAAACGTTTCCTGAAGCAAATCATTGGCCCTGTCCATATCAGAGGTCAAACTCAAAGCATAGTATTTCAGACTATCTTCTAAACTCAGTAACTTGTGGCTAAAATGTAATTCAGACATAACGATTAGGTTTTTGGGTTTCTAACGATGCTTCAAAGATAAAAAACTAATTCGGATAAAAATGTCTTTTAATGCCGTTTTTTTGTCCAAATCAAAAATTTAGCATCACATTAATTTAAAATTAATACAGAAAAGTTAGTTAAAAAAACAATCCATGTCAAATAGTATTATGGTCTTATGCTGAATTTCAGTTATTTATTTTGACCAAATGGAGGTATGTGGTGATGAAACCAAGCATGAAAATTGAAGGAATGTTTAAATGTTCAAAAATCCATTTTTTTTGAATTTTATAGCTCATTTTTTGAAAAGAAAGAAACATCCATACATTTGCAAGGCATTTATTCACATAAAATCTGATCGAAAATGAAACAAAAAGAATGTAACAAAAACCGGCCGCTTGTTTTCCGACGGTGGAACAACAAGGGCTATGCTGTTTTCAACAGTTTGAAAAAAACCATCGTCATTGCTTGTTTAATGGTTGCTTACTTGTTGACAGCCAGTCAAAAGCAGGCAAGTGCTACAACCGACACGATTGAAGTAACGAAAAATTATGATCTCGAAGCCATTGATGTCACAGCTGAGCAACAACCCGAAACTTATTCAGGGATTAGCAGGGTTATTGCCACCATTACCCGAAGTGACATTGAGCGGGCGGCAGTAAGCTCTGTCACCGATTTGCTGGAATTTGCTTCCAACATCGATGTAAGGCAACGAGGGAATAATGGCATTCAAGCCGACATCTCTATTCGGGGTGGAACTTTCGATCAGGTTTTAATTCTTCTCAACGGTGTGAACATTACCGACCCCCATACCGGCCACAATAACCTAAATCTTCCCATTGACCTTTCTCTTGTTGAACGTATTGAGATACTGAAAGGACCAGGTGCCTGGAAATTTGGAATGGGCGCTTTCAGCGGTGCCATCAACATCATTACACGTGTTCCTGAAAAACATGCTTTGCGAATAGATCTTTCAGCCGGACAACATGCTTTTATCGATGGAAAACTCAGTGCTGACCTGCATTTAAAAAAGGGAACCCACCTGTTGTCATTCAACCGAATGTCATCCGATGGATACATCAATAATACTGATTTTCAACAGCATTCACTTTTTTATCAGGGAACCCGTAAAATTGGAAAACATGAAATGCGTTTGCAGGGGGGATTCAAAGATAAGGCTTTTGGCGCCAATAGCTTTTATACGCCTTTGTATCCCAATCAGTATGAGGCAATGCAAAGTCAGTTGCTCTCAGTCAGTTTTAAAATGAACCAAAAAAATCTGACTGTTGAACCCCGGGTTTTGTATAAAAGGAGCAACGATAACTTTGTGTTGTTTCGCGACAAGCCTGAACTTTACAGTAATTATCATACGACAGATGTCTCGGGAGCCAACATTTTAGCTGAATACCAACATGGCATCACTGGGTTGACAACTCTGGGAATTGATTTTCGTTCTGAAAGAATTTTCAGCAATAACCTGGGCAAACCTGTCGATGAAGGCAGGTACAGCCCCGTAAACGATACGATCCTGCTAAATCGTTTTCATCAACGAAGCAACCTGTCGGTATTTGCAGGACACAAACAGTATTTTCGTAAAATGATGATCAATATTGGGCTTAACCTAAGTAAAAACAGTGATTTACAGAAATGGTATTTCTTTCCCGGCTTAGATTTAAGCTATCAGATCAATGAGGAGATGGCTGTTTTTGCTTCGGCCAATCAAACCATGCGCATGCCTACTTTCACCGATCTTTACTATAAGGGACCTGTTAATGAGGGAAACTCTGCTCTTAAACCAGAACAATCGATAGGGTATGAAGTTGGTTTTCAACAGCAAAACTCATTATTTAAAACCAAAGTGACTGGTTTTTATATTCAAGGAACAGACCTGATAGACTGGGTGCGGTTTCCCGACGAGTCGGTTTGGAAAACCACAAATCATGCGCAGTTGAATACCCTGGGTCTGGAAGTATCCGGACGCTTGAGTCTGCAGGAAACTTTTCCTGATCAAAATATTTTTAAAGAACTGAAACTTGCCTATACACAATTACAACAACAAAAAATTGAGACAGATTTGATATCCAATTATTCGTTGAATTATCTGAAGCATCGCTTTGATCTGGGCCTGACGCATCAACTCTCCCGATATATAAGTGCCACCTGGCAGCTTGCTTTACAGGACAGAAATGGGAATTATGAGAAATACGAGCAATCAAAATCTGTTGGATTTGTTGATTATGAACCCTTTGTATTGGTTGATCTCAGAGTAAACTGGTCAAAGGCCGGCTGGACTATTTATGGGGCAGCAAATAACCTTTTTGATGCGTCCTATATTGACATTGGTAATGTAGTACAACCAGGCAGATGGCTCAAAATGGGGATTTCAAAGAAATTTGAATTCCGTTAGAAAACCTGTATAATCGGCATTTTTTTGGAGTTTCTTTCTATATTTGGACAAATTTTAAATGTACAAATCTTATGTTGAAAGATATTTTAGCAATTACGGGACAACCCGGTTTATTTAAAATGGTTTCAAAAGGAAACAATAGTGTGATTGTTGAATCATTGTTGACCAGGAAACGTTTCCCCGCGCATTCTTCTACCAAAATTATTTCGTTGGAAGATATTGCCATTTTTACGGTTACTGCTGAAGTTCCGCTAAAAGAAGTTTTGAAGAAAATTGCCGAAAAAGAAAACAATCAGCCTGCCATTGATCATAAAGCATCGTCCAACGAATTGAGAAACTATTTCAAAACAGTTTTACCTGATTACGATGAAGACAGGGTATACATTTCAGATATCAAAAAGTTGGTGCAGTGGTACAACATCTTACAGGAAAACGATATGCTCCAATTTGAGGAAGCAGATGATGAAAAAGCTCCTGAAGAAAATAACCAATAATACCAGGCTGGTTTAAAAGATTTTAAAGGCTGTAATCGAATAGGTTGCAGCCTTTTTTCAAATAAGTTGCAGAGGTGAGCTGATGTTTAACCATCATTCCTGGAACAAACTGCGGGTACTGGCCTGGTGCTGATCCAGAATGCGTTTCAGTAAGCTGACTGTTGCCAGTGCATCGCCGGCTGCACGGTGTCGGCCATTGATTTCTATACCCAGATCGGCACAGAGTTTTCCCAATGAATAGGAGCGGTGATTGGGCAAATAACGGCGACTCATTTGTACCGTACACAATGTCTTTCGTTTGAAATCAAAACCAAGGTCTTTGAATTCTTTTCGGATAAATTGGTAGTCGAAGGAAGCATTGTGAGCAACAAATATCTGGTTGGCTGTTATTTCTACAATTTTTCGGGCTATTTCATAAAATTTTGGTGCATTGGCCACCATTTCATTACTAATGCCCGTCAAATTGGTGATGAAAGCCGGAATATTACATTCAGGATTGATTAGGCTCACAAACGAGTCGGTAATGCTTTCTCCGTTAAAAAGATAGATGGCAATTTCGGTAATTTTCCCGGTTTGGAGTGAACCTCCCGTTGTTTCTATGTCGATTACTGCATACACGCTGCCAAAATAGTGAATTATTATTGATCCAATTCCAACGAAGGTTGAGTGGTTTACCACTAAAGTATTATATTTGTTTCTGTGGCTGAAAAGCAAAAAAACATGGTGCATAAAACTGGCGGTTTATTAATCGTATGGGTTTTGTTGGGGTGTCTGTTGGGAAATTCATTGTCAGCTCAGGACAATGAATTCAGATGGGCCATAAAACCACACTATTCGCTTTTGTGGTACCAGGGTGAACTGGGTAGTCAGTTTTTAAACTTCAATCAAGGTAGCAATGGGGCAGGTCTGGCCTTTTCTCATTATTTGAGTCCTTCTTTCGATCTGGAAATAAGCCTATTATATGCTCGTTTGAATTTGACAGGAACCATTGATCAACACGAATATTATTCCAGCGGCAACATTTTTTCGCCGGGTCTTTTGCTTCAGTATCAATTTAACAATGGCTATTTGCTCAAGCAGGATGCAAAACTAAAACCCTATGCAGGGTTTGGTTTCAATTACCTGATTGGCAAAACAAGCGGTACAAGTTATGAATTACAGGGGCAATACTTTTCCCATTTTATCGATGAACTTGCTTTTACACCACATGCAGGGATCAAATATCAACTGGGTACTCTGCTGTCAATATTTGGCGAAGCATACACGATGCTGAGCACTACCGAAGAATTGGATGGTGCGGCCATTGACCTTCAAAACGATCATTTTGGAGGTCTGCGTCTGGGTTTGATCATCAGGTTGGGCCGCGATAAGGATCAGGATAAAGATGGAGTCCCGGATAAGACGGATGAATGCCCCGATACTCCACCCGGTGTTGAAGTGGATGAAAAGGGCTGTCCCTTGGATCGTGATTTGGATGGCATACCTGATTATGAAGACGATTGCCCCGATGACCCGGGTTTACCTCAGTACAACGGATGTCCCGATACCGATGGCGACGGTTTTATCGATAAAATTGATGATTGTCCCGAATTGCCTGGCTTACCTCAATACAATGGTTGCCCCGATTCAGATGGCGATGGTGTAATCGATCCCAAAGATCTTTGTCCCGATACGCCCCCAGGTGTAGTGGTTGATGAATATGGTTGTCCGGTCGACTCCGATGGCGACGGTCTTACCGATGATGTCGATCAATGTCCAGAAGAATATGGCCCCATGGAATACATGGGTTGTCCTGAACCCCCCGATGTTGGCTGGCCATCAAGCGATAAGGATTCCACCCCCGAAGTTTATTTCGAAACAGACCAATACGAACTTGATCCTGCGGCTGAAGAAGAACTTCAGAAAATGGTGAAATACCTCTTCGAGAACCCCATGATGAACATCCGGTTGTATGGTTTTGCCGATCCTCGCGGATCAAAAGAATACAACGAAATTCTATCAGCCCGAAGGGTGGAAGCGGTGAAGAAGTTCCTGCTGCGAAAGGGCGTTCCTGAAAATCGGATCATGGTAAAAGCCCTGGGTGAGATACAGGAAGTTAAAACAACTCCTGAAGAAGAAAATCTCAACGATGACCAAAAATTCAAAAAAGCCCGCAAGGTACAATTCGAGACCTTCTTCTTTATGCGTTAATTTCATAAGGATGAATCCAATTTAGGGTGCCTTTAGTTTTAGCCATCTGTTTTCAGTTTTCATTATCTTTGCACCGCATTTATAAAAATCCCGTAAAAATGAACATTGAAGTACTCATCAGGAATGAAGTTGCCAAAGCTGTCAATACACTGTATCAGGCCGAAATTGATGCTGCTCAGGTGCAAACACAAATGACCCGGAAGGAATTTGAAGGAGATTGGACTGTGGTTGTTTTCCCCTTTCTCAAACTATCCAAAAAGGGTCCTGAACAAACGGCTGAAGAATTGGGCAATTATCTCATCGCGAAGGTTAACGAAATATTAAAATTCAATGTAGTAAAGGGATTTTTGAACCTCGTTGTTTCCGATCAGTATTGGATCAATGTCCTTACTAAAGCATTTAACAATCAGCAATTTGGAAGTATTTCAGATGCAGCAAATGCTCCGCTGTACATGGTCGAATATTCATCCCCAAATACCAACAAACCTTTGCACCTGGGGCACATCCGAAACAATCTGCTGGGCTTTTCCATTGCTGAAATTCTGAAAGCCAACGGAAACAAGGTGGTGAAAACCAATATTGTAAACGACCGTGGTATTCATATTTGTAAGTCGATGGTAGCATGGTTACATTCCGGCAAAAATGAAACGCCTGAATCAAGTGGTAAAAAAGGTGACCATTTGGTAGGAGAGTACTATGTTAAATTTGATCAACAATATAAAAAGGAAATTGCAGAGCTTGAAGCAAAAGGAATGTCCAAAGAAGCCGCTGAAGCCAACGCTCCTTCGATGATCAAAACACGCGAAATGCTGCTTCAATGGGAAGCCAATGATCCTGAAGTCCGTGCCTTGTGGCAGAAAATGAATACATGGGTTTACAAAGGGTTCGATGTTACTTACAGGAATCTGGGCGTAAATTTTGATAAAATATATTACGAATCAGATACTTACACCATTGGTCGTGATGAAGTGTTACGTGGTTTGAAGGAAGGTGTCTTTACCCGTCGTGAGGATGGTTCTGTTTGGGTTGATCTCACCAACGAAGGATTGGATGAAAAAATACTGCTTCGTTCTGACGGTACCTCAGTATATATGACACAGGATATCGGAACTGCCAAGTTACGCTATCAGGATTATCCCATCGATCATATGGTGTATGTGGTTGGAAACGAACAAAACTACCACTTCAAGGTACTTTCCATCATTCTCGACAAGTTAGGTTTTCAATGGGGTAAAGACCTCTATCATTTTTCCTATGGAATGGTTGAATTGCCCCAGGGAAAGATGAAATCGAGGGAAGGTACCGTGGTTGATGCCGATGATTTGATCGAAGGAATGATCGATGTTGCCAGGAAAACTTCAGAAGAACTGGGTAAACTCGATGAATATGACGAAACTGAAAAGGAAAACATTTACAGGATGATTGCCCTTGGTGCCTTAAAGTATTTTATCCTCAAAGTTGATCCTAAAAAAACCATGCTGTTCAATCCTGAAGAATCGATCGATTTTAACGGCAATACAGGCCCTTTTATTCAATATACTTATGCACGCATCCAAAGTGTTTTACGCAAGGCAAAAGACGCTGGTATACTTTGGGAATCGAATAATTTGCCTGCGCAGCTTGAGCCCAAGGAGCTTGAACTGATCAAGCGCATCAGCAATTTCCCCGATGTGGTGAAAGAAGCTGGCCAAAACCACAGTCCTGCTTTGATCGCCAACTACTGTTACGAGTTGGTCAAGGAATACAACCAATTCTATCATGAATTCACCATACTCAAAGAAAGTGAGCTGGCTAAAAAGTCTTTACGTCTGGTACTATCAGAAACAGTAGCCAGGGTGATCCGAAACGGAATGTTGTTATTGGGTATTGAATGTCCCGAAAGGATGTAAAAAAGTAAGGAGGCCGGGTAAAGCCTCCTTTTTCTACACAATTGCGATACGTGAAAAGGGTCAAATGTCTTCAGAACAAAGACTTTTTAATTGGAAAGGTGTTATTTTAAGTAGTTAAAAAAAGGGTCTGAATTAACTTTTCTTAAAATGCCTACATATATATATCCGGAAAAAGGCCAAAAGGTTACCCTCAATTTTCATTTATTTTTCAAAAAAAATGAAAATATTTTTCATGACCTCTGTAAAATACTGTAATGCAATAGTTTACAAAAGCAAAAAAATGAATATTTTTTTCATGAAAATTCCAATATAATCTTATTATGTTAAGAATTTTGACCACCTCTGATTTCAGCCTGATAAAATCATAAAATCATGATCATTCCGGTCAATTTTTTTATTTTTGCAGCACTCAAAACAAAAATGAAGCAAAATGTTTGAAAATCTGAGTGAGAAGCTTGAACGCTCGTTTAAAATATTAAAAGGCCACGGAAAGATTACCGAGATCAATGTGGCTGAATCGTTGAAAGAAGTTCGTCGCGCACTGCTCGATGCTGATGTCAATTTTAAGATTGCCAAGAATTTCACGGATACAGTGAAACAGAAAGCGCTGGGACAGAATGTACTAACTACCATCAATCCTGGTCAGATGATGGTGAAAATTGTGCACGATGAACTGGCCGAACTGATGGGTTCCTCGGCTGTTGAAGTCAATTTGGCCGGCAATCCGTCTGTTATCCTGATTGCTGGTTTACAAGGATCGGGTAAAACAACCTTTACAGGAAAACTGGCTAAGTACCTGAAAGAAAAGAAAGGTCGTAACCCACTTTTGGTTGCAGGTGATGTATACCGCCCGGCAGCTATTGAGCAGTTGAAAATATTAGGTGAGCAAATTAATATTCCTGTTTATACCGAAGATGGAAATCTCGATCCTGTAGCCATTGCCAAAGCAGCAGTTGCTCAGGCCAAGCGAATGGGGAATAACCTGGTCATAGTTGATACCGCTGGTCGATTGGCAGTAGATGAACAGATGATGAATGAAATCGCTGCGATCAAAAAAGCGATTACTCCCCAGGAAATTCTCTTTGTAGTGGATTCCATGACTGGTCAGGATGCTGTGAATACTGCCCGTGAATTCAACGATCGTTTGGATTTTGATGGCGTGGTGCTCACCAAACTTGATGGTGATACACGAGGCGGTGCGGCTTTGTCGATCAGGGCTGTGGTAAACAAACCCATCAAATTTGTGGGAACCGGTGAGAAAATGGATGCACTCGATGTTTTCCATCCATCCAGGATGGCCGACCGTATTCTGGGCATGGGTGACATTGTTTCTCTGGTTGAAAAAGCACAGGAGCAATTCGATGTTGAAGAAGCACAGCGTTTGCAGCGAAAGCTGGCCAAAGATCAATTCAATTTCAACGACTTTTTAAAACAAATCAATCAGGTGAAAAAAATGGGTAACCTGAAAGATCTGGCCGGCATGATTCCCGGGATGGGGAAAGTACTGAAGGATGTTGAAATTGAAGATGATGCGTTCAAACACATCGAGGCCATTATTTATTCAATGACCCATAACGAAAGAGAAGATCCATCGTTACTGAATGGTTCGCGCCGAAAACGTATAGCAGAAGGTTCAGGAACCTCGATCCAGGAAGTGAACCGATTACTGAAACAATTTACTGAAACCCGAAAAATGATGAAATTGGTGGCCAGTGGCAAACGGATTGGTAATCCGGGCCGCGGATTTCGTCATTAATCATTAAAATCAATCGCATGATACTCATTGACGGCAAAAAAATTGCCCAGGAAATTAAGTTGGAGATTGCCGAAAAAGTTCGAAACATCAATGCCCAGGGTGGAAAAATCCCGCACTTGGCAGCGATTCTTGTGGGACACGATGGAGGCAGTGAAACTTATGTGGCTTTCAAAATCAAAGACTGTGAAGAAGTTGGGTTCAAATCATCGTTGCACCGTTTTGAAGATCAGGTTACTGAAGATGAGTTGCTGGACCGCGTTAAACAACTGAACAACGATGACGATGTGGATGGTTTCATTGTTCAGCTGCCTTTACCCAAGCACATTTCAGAGCAAAAAGTAATCGAAGCCATTGACCCCCAAAAAGATGTAGACGGCTTTCACCCAGTCAATGTGGGCCGGATGGTGATAGGCTTACCTTCGTTTGTATCGGCTACTCCCGATGGGATTGTAGAATTGCTGACCCGATATGGCATCGAAACTTCAGGCAAAAACTGCGTAGTACTCGGTAGGAGTAACATCGTTGGTCGGCCCATGAGCATACTGATGTCACAAAAAGCCATGAACACCACGGTTACCGTAGCCCATAGCCGCACCAAAAACTTGAAAGAAGTTTGTGCTTCGGCCGACATTCTGATTGCGGCTATTGGATCGCCCGAATTTGTGAAAGGTGACATGGTGAAGGAAGGAGCTGTGGTGATTGATGTTGGTACCACCAGGGTTCCTGCTACCGACACCAAAAGCGGGTTCAGGTTGAAAGGTGATGTTTGTTTTGACGAAGTTGCACCCAAATGCTCTTACATTACACCCGTTCCCGGAGGTGTTGGACCTATGACAAGGGTTGCACTGTTAAAAAATACTTTACTGGCAGCAAGCAAACAAATATAGTTGTAACTTCGAATCCCGCATCTGTCGGGATTTTTTAATTTAATTTCTGACGAAATGAAACAACTAACATTTTATTGGCTGTTGCTGATCAGTTTTGTGCTTGTTGCCTGTAGTACAATACCCATTATTGGTCGTAAGCAACTGAATCTGGTGCCTGAATCCCAAATGGTTGCACTGAGTTTAACAAGTTACAAGCAGTTTCTTGATACATCAAATGTATACACTTCCGGCGCTCAACTTCAAATGGTGCGCAACACCGGCCTTCGCATCTCCCGAGCTGTTGAGAAATTTTTGACTCACAACAACATGGCCGACAGGGTGAATCAATTCAACTGGGAATTTAACCTGGTAAAAAATGAAACACCCAATGCTTGGTGTATGCCTGGTGGAAAAGTAGTGTTTTACGATGGCATTTTACCCATTTGCAGAACTGAACATGGTGTTGCAGTTGTGATGGGTCATGAAATTGCCCATGCTGTTGCCAGGCATGGAAATGAACGTATGAGCCACGGGTTGGTTGCCCAGTTTGGAGGAATGGCCCTGGATGTTGCCCTTCAACAAGAACCTGAAAAAACGCGATCCATTTTTCTGAGTGCATTTGGCATTGGAACTCAGGTTGGCGTGATGCTCCCTTTTTCCCGCAAGCAAGAATATGAATCGGACAAGATGGGATTAATTTTTCTTACCATGGCCGGTTATGACCCAAACGAAGCCATCGCTTTTTGGGAACGAATGGCAGCTCTTAATGGTCCTTCGATCCCTGAATTTCTGAGTTCACACCCAATTGATTCCAAAAGGGTAGAGGCACTTAAAAAGATACTACCCGAAATGGAACAGTATAAGCCATAATCACATGTAAAATAGGTGATCGGTTGAGCTTAAAATCACCATTTTATATTTTTTTTTATATATTTGAAGCCTAACCGATACTAACAATGATATTATGAGCCTTGAAAATGATGAATTGATAGATAATGAGGCCTTCGACGGTAGTAAATTCAGGGAAGAAGTTTTTTCTAAAGCAGTAAGGGCCGGAAAACGGACTTATTTTTTTGATGTAAAAGCCACTCGCCGTAATGAATATTATTTGACCATCACCGAAAGTAAAAAGCGCACTGATTCAGGGGGTAATGCCTATTATGAAAAACATAAAATTTTTCTTTACAAAGAAGATTTTGACAAATTCTCGGAAGGATTGAATGAGATCATTGATTATATCAGGGAGAATCAGCCTTACATAGCTGATGAAGACGATCAGGAAGCAGGGGTGGAGTATACAAACATAGAATTTGAAGATTTAAGCAGATAAAAAAAAAGACCGCATTTCAGCGGTCTTTTTTTTTATCTGGAAGATACAGTGCCCCTTTTAAGCAATTTTTCTGCTTTTCTTAATCTCTTCGTATGCTTCATTCACTTTCTGAAATTTTTCCTTGGCAGCATGTTGAAATTCTTCTCCCAAATAACTGACTTTATCGGGATGGTACTTCATGGCCATGGTTCTGTAAGCCTTTTTAACTTCTTCGTCGCTTGCAGAGGGCTCAATTTCCAGAATTTTATAGGATGAATCGGTATTTCTGATGAACATTGATTTGATGGATTCATAATCTTTCTGACTTATATTCATGTTTACGCCAATGAACGCAATCACTTTCAATTCTTCAGGATGGACTTCACCATCGGCATTGGCAATTCCAAACAAAAAATGCATTAGCTGCAAACGTGAAGAATAATCCATGTTCTGACTGATTTGAATACTTACATCCCTTACGGGAATGTTTTGTTGCAGCAAATCACGTAACAATTTGAGGGCTTCTGTTGCAGAATCTTCTCCGAAATTGCGCACAAAGAATTCCCTTACATAGTTGAGTTCCGACTTTAATGACTTTCCATCGGCTTTCATAACTGCTGCCACCAACACCAATAAGCTCATGGCATAGCCACCGGTAGTGGGTCTGCGTGAACTGGTTTGAGTATGGGCATAAGGATCCTGAATTCTCGATTTTGAACCGCTGTCGAAAGCCGATCCAATTACAAAACCAATAATTGCACCAAGTGGACCGGCTCCTGCAAATCCCAGGCCAGCACCAATCCATTTACCAAACTTTGCCATAATTCAATAGCTCTTTATGTATTTGTAATATTTGAGGTAACATTAAATGTTGTTCGTCATTGTTGATGACATAGGCTGACCTTTCAATTTTATATTCATCAGGCAACTGATTGCGCATTCTTTCCAGTACAGCATCCCGTGAACTGTGATCGCGTTGTACACATCGTTCAATCTTTAAATCATGGGGTGCAATAACAGTAACAACCTGATCAAAAAGATGTTGATG
Organism: Prolixibacteraceae bacterium; assembly: GCA_016938055.1. Taxonomy (GTDB): domain Bacteria; phylum Bacteroidota; class Bacteroidia; order Bacteroidales; family Prolixibacteraceae; genus Roseimarinus. The sequence continues at coordinate 5,958 of JAFGVJ010000142.1, read as the reverse complement.
ATCATTTTCAAATACAATGGCCGCTTCCTGAATCACGTATGATGTCATTTGTTTTTCAGCCCAAGTCAGAAATGACTGATAAACTGCCGGATGTATCAAATGATTCACATTTTGAAGCGCAAGCTCATCATTGAAGATGATGTTTGCCAGTTTTTTTCGGTCAATGTACCCGTTGGGTCGATAAATTGCCGAACCGAACATTGTAACCAGTGAATGTTTGATGGTTTGATCAGCATCCATGAGTCGTTTCGCCTCGGTGTCGGCATTAAAAACTGGGATTCCCAAATGATCAAATACTTTACAAACCACACTTTTTCCAGACCCAATGCCCCCGGTTACCGCCACTTTAATCATGTTTTCTTTCAATGAGGTATTTGACTTCAACAGGAGAAATTTTCAACATTTTAACGTGAGCCGGATGACTGTATATTTTTAAAGGCAGTACCTGCCGATCTGCCTGAAGGTCATTGTAATCTACTCCAATAATGAAACTTGTTGGCGATATGCTTTTAAAATCGGTGAGCGCCACCAGACAATTGACATCAATTTTACCGGGTAAGGTTACAAGGTTCAGTGAATCGGGAACATTGAATTTTGAAACAATAATCTTTTCGTTGTATTCGGTATACTGCGAAACCGGAATTTTTACAGTTACTTTCCGGGGAAAAATGTCTAATTGGTCAATGCTTTCGAGTGTTACAATTTTTTCAAGACTGGTATTGAGTTTTTTAAATTTCAGCGGCTTTGCATACACCTTATCGATACTTGATACAAGGCTTTTGGGGCCATTTACCATGACAGAATCTGGTGTAAAGGTGATTGAATCGTATAGGAAATATTGATTTTCAAATTGAAGTTCAAAGAGTTGAGAAACGGGTTTGAGCTCATTCACCACCAGATCAAATTCAAATTCCAGTGAGTCCGGACTAATATCGATCAATTTGATTTCAGAACTCACCTGCCTTGAAAATTGAGGCAAAAACTGATCAGATCCAACTTTAAAAAAGGACTGGCCTGGTTTGACCATCATGTTATTAGTGAAGGCCATTACATTAAAATTGAGCGGATTGATGGTAAGCTTGATTTGATGGCGCAGCAAGGTAAAACCAGTAGCTTCCATTTTGATTTCGATAGACGATGGAGGTGCTTTTACCAGGACTTTGTTGGGTGGCAATTTGGTATAGTGTATCGGCATTGAAATGACCGTTTCATACCGCTTACCCATGGCATTCACCAGCCAAAGCGCAGTTGCAATCATGAAACACACAAAAAAAATGAGCGGACGATTATTTTTTTTGAGGTTAAAGTTTCGCAGCAAACGCCTGTTTCGATTGAGGTATTCTTTTATCACCTTTAAAAAATATTTGTGTAAAGGTAATCATTCAGTGAAAGAAAAAAGAAGGGCTTTCCCTTCTTCCTTCTTTATTTTTGCGGTTGCTGTAAGTCGGTAACGTCTTTGATGATACTTGACTTATCTACAGTTAACGCGGTATTTTCATCAACCTGCATCACTACCAGGTTGTCTTTCACGCTAACAATTTTACCGTAAATTCCACCAGTGGTAATCACCTTATCTCCTTTTTGCAAAGATTCGCGGAATTTTCTCAGTTCTTTTTGTCTTTTGGCCTGAGGTCTGATCATGAATACCCAGAAAATAACCAGGATGGCGATCAGGGGAAGAAACATACCCAGCGGATTGGTTTCAGCACCATCGGCGGGCTGTGCCATTAAAATGTAGTTGAAGTAATTCATATGCTTATTGTTAAAAATTATTTTTTCTGAGGTCGCAATATATACATTCTTTTTGTTTTCTTTTCTATGAAATGAGCATCAAAGTGCATCATCTTCACCCACCAGTCCACGGCCAATCTTTGTGATTTGTCCTTCTTCTTTTAAACTTTTTAAAATTTTATCCAGAATCCCATTGATGAAGGTTCTACTCTTGGTGGTGCTGTAAAACTTTGCCAAATCGATGTATTCGTTAAGCGATACTTTGGTAGGGATGGAGTTAAAATACAAAAACTCGCACAATGCCATTTCCATGATCAGCACATCAATGAAAGCTACACGATCGAGTTCCCAGTTTCTTAGGTGTTTCTTGATAATTTCACGGTGTTCTTCAGTGTTTAAAACTGCTTTTCGGAAGAGCTTTTTGGTGAAATCTATGTCGTCCTCGTCTTTAAAAAGCGGCATCAAACTTTTGGTAGGCAAGGTCGAAAGCTTAAACTTCCGCAAGGTTTTGATGATCATACTGGCCACAAATTCGAGATCGTCGTTCCAGTAAATACTTTGTTCTTCAAGTAATTGATACAAATCTTCCGATTGTACCACAATATTGGCATAAAAGTATTCAATCAGGTTGTAATCGTCCTTTAATGTATGGTTGGCCGATGACATGTAGCTGGTATATTGCTCTGATTCAATTAGTTCTGTATGAAGTTTTTTGATCAGTTCCGGGTAATCGTGCCAACTGAGTTTCGATTGTTCAAGGTATTTTTGTAAGGGTTTATTTTCAATGATTTTCAGGATGATTGGATTTTCAATAAACCGGGTATTGGGATTGAGATCATCGCTTGTTGGCAAATTTTTTTGCTTTTTGATTTCAAGCCTTTCGAGCGAAAACTGATGGATTTCGACTAGTAACTGAAGCATCCAGTGGTACAAATCGTACGATTTATTGATACTGAAAAACAACTCTTTTTCAGCCAGGTTAATGGTCTGATCGGGTGAAGAGTGAAAAGCGTAGAGCGCTTGCATCACTTTAATCCTGATAATTCGACGACTGATCATTCAAAAGAACTTTTTATGATTTGCTGCAAAAGTACGTTTTTTTTGACAGTATCAACCTGGGCAATGATGGAATAATAATTTGTTAACACGCCCTATTGTTTATCAGCTCTGCTTTCAGTTTCACGGGGATGTTCACTTTCATCTTCGCTTTCGATAAGTACTGCTGGTGTGTTATCTTCTTCATCTTCAGGTTCATCTTCCCATTCAAATTTTCTCCTTGGAGGACCATATTTGTAGAAAATGAGTGCAAGTACTGTCCCTGATACCGCACCCATGAGGTGACCGTCCCATGAAATGCCTTCTTCGAGTGGGAGCAATCCCCAAATAAAACTGCCATACAGAAAGGTTACTATCAGAGAGATAGTGAGCAATCGGCTGTCTTTTCTAAATATTCCCGATAGAAAAAGGAAGGCCGCCATCCCATAAACTATCCCGCTTGCGCCAATGTGCCAGTTGGCTCTACCTCCTAACCAGAGCAAGATTCCGGAAAGCAAATAGTTGAGCCAGAAAATGCGGAATGCCATTTCGCGGTAAAAGAAAAACAAAGCTGTTGCCAATACCAGAAAAGAGCTGGAATTACCAATCAGATGTTTTAAATCGGCGTGAATCAGGGGAGAAGTCAGTATACCTATCAACCCTTTGGCATGACGGGGATACATACCCCATTCAGTGAGACGGATATCCAGCATTAATTCAGACAGTTTCACCAGCCAAATCAGTACAATAAACAGTAGGGGAACCACCAGGCTGTACCTGAAAATTTTCTTTTCCAGTGCAGCCTGTTCGGGTGTGATGGGTTGGGGATAATATCTGAAAGTGAGTTTAGCCATTCAACAATTCTTTCAATTTTGAGCAAAAATTATGAATGTCTGTTTCTTCCGTGTCGAAGGAAGTCATCCAACGAACTTCGTGCCTGTTTACGTCCCAGGGATAAAAGAAATAATGCTTTTGTAATTCGTCCCTGACAGCATCGGGGATGATGGCAAAAACACCGTTGGCCTGCACTTCCTGGGTAATCTCAACACCCAGTTTGCGGACCTCCATTTCAAGTATTTTAGCCATCATATTGGCATGATTGGCTGTTTTTTTCCATAAATCATTGTCGAAGTAAGCCAAAAATTGAGCGCTTACATAGCGCATTTTTGAAAAGAGCTGGGCCGATTGTTTCCGAAAGTATTTGGCATGCTCCGATAGGTCAGGGTTAAAAAAAATCACAGCTTCGCCCATCATCATGCCGTTTTTGGTACCACCAAACGAAAGCACATCAATTCCTGCATCCACGGTAAATTCGCGAAAGGGCAAGTCCAGTGATACAGCTGCATTGGCAATGCGAGCTCCATCCATGTGAACATACATGTTGTGTTGATGGGCCAATTCACAAAGTGTTTTGATTTCATCCCTGGTATATACAGTACCAAGTTCAGTGACCTGTGAAATGGAGACCAAATGAGGCTGCGAATGGTGCTCAAAACCAAACCCATGTAAGTGCTTCGAAAGCATTTCGGGTGTAATTTTTCCGTTGGATGTTGAAATAGGTATCAACTTGCACCCGGTCAGCTTTTCAGGTGCTCCACACTCGTCTGTTACGATGTGAGCGGTATGTGGCGCTAATACTGCGTGGAATGAGTGGGAGAGGGTATTGATAGCCAAAACATTGGCCCCGGTTCCATTAAAAACAAAATAAACATCGCACGCCTCACCAAAAATTTCTCTGAATTTATCGGTGGCTTTTTGGGTATAGGAATCTCCGCCGTATCCCACCACATGTCCCTGATTTACTTCACTGAGTGCTTTCAGTATATTTGGATGAACACCTGAATTGTTGTCGCTGGCAAAGCCTCTTTTATTCATGAAAATCGTGTATTTTAATGTTAGTCAGTGAATTGCTGTGTTTAGTTTCAGTCATTTGAATGGTAGCAGGGCTTATTTCGGTTCGCGGAGCCAAGTTTGAGAGCGATAAAAAAACCAGATGTAGCCACGCACATTGAGTTTGTTAGGGTGTTCTTCGTCGATCCAAAGCTTGCAATAGTACTTTTTACCATTGTCAGGGTCCAGGATTCCTTTTTTTCCTACCCATTTTTCTTCTGAGAAAGTGAGCCCGTTGATAATTTGTAAGCCAAGAATACCTTGATTCTTCAATTCACCTTTACAAGCTTTGCAAGGCGGATCATAAGCCGGATCTTCGTTGAAAAGTTTTACAACGCTTCCATAGGCTTTACCGTCTCTGATTGTAATTTCAACGATTGATTTAATTTCTCCGGTTACATCATCAATTGTCTTCCATTTTCCTTCAATCCCCTGATTGGCACTTGCCAATAAAACAGCAAGTAGCAGTACAATGATATTTATTCCCTTTTTCATAGTCGTATCACTTTAAAAACCCCTTTTCAAAATAAGTGCTTTCCGCTATAAACAGGAAATATTTTGATTGTTTTTTGAGTTGAACCTTTATTGCTTGTAACAATCCTTATTGCTGAATGATAATTCGCATCGAAAATGAAGCATGTTTTGCAGATGTTTGTATCTTCATCGATCTATTTTTGGAAAACATTGAAATCAATCAATAATGAAAAGAAAAATCAGTCATTTAGCTCCCCAAGTACTTTGGAGCCATTTTGAAGACATCTGTCAGGTACCACGTCCATCGAAAAAAGAAGCTCAAATCATAGCCTTTATGGAGCAATTTGCCCTTAAAAATCAGCTGGACTATTCCGTCGATCCTACAGGCAATGTTTTGATCAAAAAAGCAGCCACCCCGGGTTACGAAAACCGACCTACTGTGATTTTGCAGTCGCACCTCGATATGGTTTGTGAAAAAAACAGCCATGTAGTGCACAATTTTTTGACAGATCCCATCAAACCCTATATCGATGGCGAATGGGTGAAGGCTGAGGGAACAACACTGGGTGCTGATTGTGGCATTGGAATGGCAGCTGCCATGGCAGTTTTAACTTCCGATCATCTGAAACACGGGCCAGTTGAAGCTTTATTTACAGTAGATGAAGAAACTGGCTTAACTGGTGCTTCTGCCTTGCAGGAAGGTTTTCTGAGCGGTAATATTCTTTTGAACCTCGATTCTGAAGACGAAGGGGAATTGTTCATTGGCTGTGCCGGTGGTATGGACACCATTGTTACCTTGAAGTATGAAAAACGTCCGGTACCTTCGGG
>JAFGVJ010000141.1 GCA_016938055.1 Prolixibacteraceae bacterium | reverse complement strand
TCGGGGTCAAAGCATTCCTGGGCAGGAATCAATGCAGGTCCTAACAGGTAGCGCTGTTCTGTGGAGTCAAAACGGGCATAAGAGGCCATAAAATTGGCAGTGGCCTCCACCAGCGGAAGGTGTTTCAGTAAAATTTCCTGTTCGTTCGCACTGTTTAAGGCCAGCAAATGGGTCAGGTAAATGAAATGCGGTTGTTGCCAGATGAGAAAAACCCCAATGTTGCTGGGACTTTCAAGGCCCCGGTAATCGGTCATTTTAGGCCAGCGGGCACCTTCATAGCCCTGTATACGGGCTGTTTCGCGGGCCTGATGAAAGATGTTGAAATAATAATCGACTTGTTGACTGACCAAACCGGAACGGTTCCAAAGGATGAAGTGCAGGGCATGCCACCAGTGCATTTCCATATGAAATTTGCCGTACCAGCTGTTGGTGGTGAGCCCTGTTTCCTGAGGCGGCAGTGAGCCGCTGCATTGAATTTTGGTGAGGTATTGCGAAAGTACAACACGCCGTTCGAGTTCATGGGCACGGGGATCGCTGCTTCCTTTGAAATCAATGGCTGCACCGCTTTCCCAAAATGCTGGCCAATGTTGTCTGTTCATAGCAATATTCTCAGCAAATGATGATGGGTTGATGGATTTTTGAGCAGGAGCAAATGCACAATTCAGCTCAAATACATTTTGATTGGTTGGAGGGGCAATGAAGAGGGTGTGTTTTTCGGTTTGAATGAGTTTTGTTCCTTCATTATAAGTAATATAGCTGGAGTAACTGTCGGCATCAAGTAATCGTTCCACCTTTACACCCCTTGAATTTTGCCGGGTCAGGAGGGTACTGTGTGCATCGGGTTGCGAAAAATCATAGCCATGGTTGTATTTTCCCCGTGCAGCATAAGGGTAACGGATGTTGATTTTGATACGGCCCTCGGTCAACAAGTCGGAACTGATTTGGAACGACAGCTGATCTTTTTCCTGGTGACACAAAGTGATTACCTGCACGGGACTGCCTTCAATTTCAAAAGAACTGGTCAGCACACCAGTCCACAGGTTGAGGTGTTGCCGGGGATTTTCAATGTCCTCCAAGCCTGCCTGCAAACCATTCTTTTTCAGGATTTCCATGCCAATAACGCCAAGGTGCAGGCGGTGGGGATTTTCCCGCAGCCATTCGCCGGCCTCGTACAATTTGGTATCATCTTCGGGCGAAAACTGGTACCAGTAAGGCACCTGGCGCATGCCCGCCTGGTAATTTCTGGCAAGATCATTCAGTTCATAAGCGGCAGGATTGGGAAAAGAATGCCAAGCCCATTGCGCGTAGGTTCCTAACGATATTCCTTGCTCATAGTATTCAGGGAAGGTTTGCATACCGGTCAGGTCGGCCGTATAAGCAAATTCACCGTTTCCAAGCGAAAGCGGGCTCAGTGGGTCGAAGCTGGTAATGATAGGGTTGTGCCGCTTGACCAGGGCTTCGCGTTTGATGGGGCCACAAGCACCCAGTACAATGAGAAAACTAAGCTTGACAATTAACAAGGAGGAAGGAACTTTTCTGATCATGGTTCTAAAATGATAATTCAGCTTAAAAATAATGAAAAAACAGTCCACGATGTGCGGAACTGTTTTAAGTTATTGACTTTTCAGAAGCTGGAACAAGTTACTTTTTGGCAATGACCCATACCGCATGCACAATTCCGGGGATGTAGCCCAGAATGGTCAAAAGGATGTTGATCCAGAAATGTTTTGTAATGCCCACATGGAGAAAAACACCCAACGGTGGCAGCAAAATGGCAAAAATAATTTTGAGCAATTCCATAGCACCAAAATTTTAAGGTTGATTTGAAGTGAAGATACAACAATTTGTTTTAGGCTTCCAATCAGTACAATTAAAATAATTAACTTGCAGAAAAACAAATGCCTTGAGAAGCAAATACTACATTTTATTGTGTGCTTTTTTCCTGTTGTTTGCACCTGCAGGAAAAGCACAAAGTAACAATACAAAATTGCTGTTTGCCATTGATGGTCTCGCACCTGCACTCAAAGTGGGGATACAAAAGCATTATTCCGAACGTTTTTACGTGCAGGGTTCTGCCGGTTTTTGCCTGGTTGGTCCCAGTCTTTTGTCGTGGAATTTCTTTGGCACTTACCTGCTTACAAAGCCCGAAAAGCCATGGGGACTGAATGTGCATTTCGGCCTGCTCGATAATTATGTAGATGTGCTCACACCAACTTATTCTCTGGGACTTGGTGCTGCTGCTGGCCTTCGCTACAAGTTCCAGAACCAATCGAGCCTGAATTTCCGTTTAGGCATCATCTCCGGTCCATCCATCGACAACAAGAAGTTTGACTTTCTGACCATCCCTAATTTTGGGATCGAATATGCCTTTCCAATGAAGCCTGAAAAGAGAAAGCAATGATCGAAAAAACAAATACATACGCTAAACAAAAGATGAAACCATGAAAATTCTGAACGTACTTTTCTTCGTCGTGATGGTAGTGATGAACTACTTGGCCAATGCCTTGCCCATCAATGGAAAAACCACCGGGCAACTGTCGGCTTTCTATCCCAACTTGTTTGTACCAGCAGGCATTACTTTCTCCATTTGGGGCGTGATTTACCTCTTGCTGGCCTTGTTTTGTGTGCTGCAATTCATGCCGGCTAACATCGAACTGATCAGCAAAATGAG
>JAFGVJ010000140.1 GCA_016938055.1 Prolixibacteraceae bacterium | reverse complement strand
TTTCTCCTTCGAAGGACAAACATCGGCACAGTTACCGCAACCAGTACAATCGAGCGGTGATACCTGAATTTTGAATTTCAAGCCGTTGAATTGTTTGGCTGGTGAAGCATCAATGATCTGAGTTCCGGCCGGGGCACCTGCCGCATCTTCTTCGGTGAGCAGGAACGGGCGGATGGCAGCGTGAGGACAAACATAGGCACACTGGTTACACTGAATACAGTTTTCGGCCTGCCATTCCGGAACGTTAATGGCAATACCCCGCTTTTCATAAGCGGCAGTACCGGCAATAAAAGTACCATCTTCGATGCCCACAAAAGTTGAAACGGGTAAGCTGTTGCCATCCTGGGCATTGATGACGTCAACAACATTTTTGATAAATTCTGGTCGCTTGGTTGATTCGGTTTCTCCCTCGGGTTGGAGTTTGGCCCATTCGGCCGGTACTTCTACTTTAACCACATGATCGCCACCGGCATCGACGGCTGCAAAGTTCATGTTTACAATGTTTTCGCCCTTATTGCCATAAGATTTCACAATGGCTTTCTTCATTTGTTCAATGGCTTTTGCATAAGGAATAACCTCTGAAATTTTGAAGAATGCTGCTTGTAAAATGGTATTGGTACGGTTACCCAAACCAATGCTCTCGGCCAGTTCGGTGGCTTTGATCACATAAAAATTGATTTCGTTTTCAGCCAGGTATTTTTTCATTTTCGCTGGTAAACGGTCTTTGGTTTCTTCCACATCCCAGATGGTGTTCAAGAGGAAATTACCACCTTTTTTCAGTCCTTTTACCACGTCGTACAAGTTGAGGTAAGCCGGTACATGGCAGGCCACAAAGTCAGAAGTAGTGACCAAATAAGTGGAACGGATGGGGCTATCGCCAAAACGGAGGTGTGAACAGGTAAAACCGCCCGATTTTTTCGAGTCATATTCAAAATAGCCCTGGCAATATTTATCGGTAGCATCGCCAATGATTTTGATGGAGTTTTTATTGGCACCAACTGTACCATCGGAGCCCAAGCCATAGAATTTGGCTTCCACCACATCGGCAGGTGATACTTTGATATTGGGCAGTACCGGAAGCGAAGTAAAGGTCACATCATCGACAATACCCACGGTGAACTTGTTTTTGGGTTCGTTCATCTCGAGGTTTTGGTAAACTGCCAAAATATGTGAAGGCATGGTGTCTTTTGAACCCAGACCAAAACGTCCGCCAACAATGACCGGCCATTTGGTGAAGGGAGCTTTGCCTGCTTCCATAGCCTCGCCAATGGAGTTGCGAATATCGAGGTAAAGCGGTTCGCCAACTGAGCCTGGTTCTTTGGCACGGTCCAATACGGCAATGCGCTGGGTCGTAGCCGGAAGGGCTTTCATGAGGTGGGCAGTAGAGAAGGGGCGGAAGAGGTGAACGGCTACCAAACCTACTTTTTTGCCCTGAGCCATCAGGTGATCAATCACTTCTTTGATGGTTTCAGTCACAGAACCCATGGCCACAATGATATCGGTGGCATCAGCAGCCCCATAGTAATCGAACAGATCGTACTGACGACCTGTGATTTTGCTGATCTCTTTCATGTATTGTTCAACAATACCTGGGACAGCATCGTAAAATTTGTTGGCCGATTCTTTGGCCTGGAAGAAAATGTCGGGGTTTTGAGCAGTTCCGCGGGTTACAGGATTTTCGGGGTTCAGGGCGCGGTTGCGGAATTCCTGAATGGCTTCCATGTCAACAAGGGGAAGGATGGAATCCTGGGTCATTACTTCAACTTTCTGCAATTCGTGTGAAGTACGGAATCCATCAAAGAAAGCCAGGAAAGGAACCCTTGATTTCAGGGTAGCCAGGTGGGCAACACCGGCGAGATCCATCTCTTCCTGTACCGATCCGGAAGCCAGCATGGCAAATCCGGTCTGGCGGCAAGCGTAAACGTCGCTGTGGTCACCAAAAATTGAAAGTGCATGAGCTGCTACTGCACGTGCACTCACGTGGAACACGGTAGGCAGCAATTCTCCGGCAATTTTGTACATGTTGGGGATCATCAGCAACAAACCTTGCGATGCTGTATACGTAGTTGCCATTGCACCGCTTTGCAGTGCACCATGCACCGCACCGGCAGCACCACCTTCACTTTGCATTTCAGCCAACCTTACAGGGCGTCCAAACATGTTGACTTTCCCGTTGGCAGCCCATTCGTCGACATTCTCTGCCATGTTCGACGAAGGAGTAATCGGATAGATACAAGCCACTTCGCTGAACATATAACTAATGTGTGCAGCAGCGTAGTTTCCATCACAAACAATAAACTTCTTTTCTTTTGCCATAACTTAAAGCGTTTGATATTATTTTATTTTTCGTTTTTTCTTAGTAAAGAAATCCAAACAACCACAATGGGATTTTCCGGCCTTCACCAATTTCAATCCGGTCGGCAGCTGAATATCCTTCGTCATCGATGGGTTCGTTGTATTTTCCTCCCACCGAAAAAAGATATTTTTCGTTCACTTTGAAATCATATCCTTCGACTGATTTGACACTGTTACGGGTGCTCACCTGATTACAGAAAAAGGTTTGCCGATAGGTGGCATTGTCTTTATTTCCCGGCGAAATGGTGTGTAAAATATTGGTGTTTTGCACATAAACCTTGGTGGGTTTCTTCATGTGATCCTCGTCGCCGTTGGTATACAGCAAATTGATGAGCCTGGCATTTTTAAGGTAACGAAGGTAGTTCATTACCGTAGCACGTGAAATGTTTACTTCGGTACTCAGTTTGCTCACATTGGGGGTAAAAGGACCTTCGGTGCTTACCAGGTACAACAGTTTTCTTAGCCTCGAAAGATATTTCAGCTCAATTTGGTTGAGATAGGTAACGTCGATTTCCAGGGCCAGGTTGATGTGTTTGAGCAAATCATCGGAAAAATAACTGCGTCGGTCGAGATAATAGGGATAATACCCATGTTGCAGGTATTCATCAAAATAAGCCAGCGGTTTAACACAATTGGTAATTGCCTTGGCAATGCTCACATGATCCCTGATCAATTCATCGAATTGGTATTTTCTGAAGTTTTGTTTGGTCTGATGGTTGATGAATTCACGGAAGGAAAGTCCTGGCAAGTGGTACACTTTGGCAACATCTTTTAAAAAAATGTTTTCATCGGTAATACGTAGGACAGGCGACGATGTGAAGATGATTTTGAGATCGGGCAGTTTATCGTAGCATTCCCGCAACTCTACATCCCAGAAGGGATATTTGTGGATTTGATCGAGTACCAGCAATTTTCCACCTCGCTTATAAAATTCATCGGCAAAGCCTGAAATTTTGCGTCCGGTAAAATAGAAACTGTTCAGGTTGATGTAAAGTGTATCCTTGGGGTCAGCTTTTAATTCACGTAGATAATCGAGCAAAAAGGAAGTTTTTCCCACACCTCTGAATCCCTTGATCCCGATCAGGCGGTGGCTCCAGTCAATCTCATCCAACAAATCACGCCGGATGACACTTTTGGTGTTGTTGATCAGGTTTTGGTGTGCTTCTTTGAAAAACTCCATGGCAACTATTTTGAAATACAAAAATAGTATTTAGTTGCGCATTTTGTAATCTGGAGATTGCAAAATATCTTAAATCCTGTAATTTATAATTAATAAAAATAAGCAGTAAATTCAGACGTATTTATCCTATATAACTGAAGACCTGATAGTAAGTATTTTATCTTTTTTTAGGAGGGGTTCTTCGGGCTACAGGTATGGGAATGAACTGAAAGTCGATAGTTTTGGTAGTGATGACCACACGAAGGGCTTCTTCAAAAGTACTGATGAATTCACGGTAAATTTTCTCGAGCGTTTTCATTCATTGATGTTTTGTGTTCATCTGATCCTAACAAATTGGAGGCCATTTTTTGTAATTCACACAAATACAGCATTTTAATAATCTGAGGGAGGTGATAATCGGCCCATTATGGGACAAAGGTGTTTGAGAATGGGAAAAAAAAGAGCCGGTCATTTTTTAACCGGCTCTTAGCAGTATCATTTGTAGGTTGGCGATTAACGAAGTGCAGCCTGGGCAGAAGCCAAACGGGCAATTGGTACGCGGAATGGAGAGCAACTCACGTAGTTCATTCCGGCACGAACACAGAATTCTACGGATGAAGGCTCACCACCATGCTCACCACAAATACCCACTTTTAATGCTGGTTTTGTACTGCGGCCTTTTTGGATACCCATTTCGACCAATTGTCCAACACCGGTCTGATCCAATACCTGGAAAGGATCGGCTTTCAAAATGCCTTTCGATAAATAAACTGGCAAGAATTTACCGGCATCGTCGCGGGAGTATCCCAAGGTCATTTGGGTTAAATCATTGGTTCCGAATGAGAAGAATTCAGCTACTTCAGCAATTTCATTGGCAGTTAAAGCTGCACGAGGAATCTCAATCATGGTTCCTACAAGGTATTCAATGCTGTCGTTGCGCTCAGCAAACACTTCAGCAGCAACACGGCGAACAATTTCTTCCTGCAATTTCAGCTCTTTCACAGTTCCAATCAATGGGATCATGATTTCAGGGAAAGTAGTAACACCTTTCGCTTTCAAATCCAAAGCAGCTTCGATGATGGCGCGTGCCTGCATTTCGGTAATTTCGGGGTAGGTAATACCCAAACGACATCCACGGTGACCCAACATGGGGTTAAATTCATGAAGGTCAGAAACTTTTTGTTTGATCACTTCCACCGAGATACCCATTTCGTCAGCCATCTCTTTTTGGTTGGCTTCTTCGTGAGGTACAAACTCATGCAATGGAGGATCGAGCAAACGCACCGTTACCGGCAGGCCTGCCATGGCAGCAAATACGTCGGTGAAATCCTGACGTTGGATGGGCAGCAGTTTAGCCAGGGCTTCACGGCGACCGGCTTCGTCATCGGCCAGAATCATTTCACGCATACGGATCAAACGTTCTCCTTCGAAGAACATGTGTTCGGTACGGCACAAGCCAATGCCTTCGGCGCCAAACTTACGGGCTACCAAACAATCGCGCTCAGTTTCGGCATTGGTCCGAACATTGATTTTGCGGTATTTGTCGGCCAATTCCATGATGGAACCAAAGTCGCCGCTCAATTCAGGATCGATGGTGGCAATTTTACCTTCGTATACTTCACCGGTCGATCCGTTTAATGAAATCCAGTCGCCTTCTTTGAAAGTAATTCCGGCAACAGTCATGGTGCGGGCTTTTCCGTTGATTTTACAATCGCCGGCACCCGAAACACAACATTTACCCATTCCACGAGCCACCACAGCAGCGTGTGAGGTCATACCACCTTTGGCCGTTAAAATACCTTTGGCAATATCCATCCCTTCCAAATCTTCGGGTGAAGTTTCGATACGGGCTAAAATGGTTACAGGGAATTTGTTGGCCTCATCGGCATGGAAAACCAACTGGCCGGTTGCAGCACCTGGCGATGCAGGTAAACCTTTGGCCAATACGTTGGCTGCTTTGATGGCTTTTTTGTCGAAAACCGGGTGAAGCAGCTCATCGAGTTTGTTGGGTTCCTGGCGGAGTAAAGCAGTTTTTTCGTCAATTTTACCTTCGCGTACCAGGTCCATGGCAATTTTCACCATGGCAGCAGCAGTGCGTTTTCCGTTACGGGTTTGCAGCATCCAAAGTTTTCCATCCTGAATGGTGAATTCCAGATCCTGCATATCTTTGAAATAATCTTCCAATTTACTTTGGGTTTCGTTCAGCTCTTTGTAGGCTACAGGCATAGCTTCTTCGAGCGAAGGGAATTTGGCAGCACGTTCTTCTTCCGAAACACCAGCCAGTTTAGCCCAGCGTAATGAACCTTCTTTGGTGATTTGTTGCGGGGTACGTACTCCGGCAACCACATCTTCGCCCTGAGCGTTGATCAAGTATTCACCGGTAAAAATATTTTCACCGGTGGCAGCGTCACGTGTAAAGGCAACACCAGTGGCTGAATTTTCGCCCATGTTACCAAATACCATGGCCTGAACGTTCACAGCAGTTCCCCATTCTTCAGGAATCTGGTTCATGGCGCGGTAATAATTGGCACGGGGGTTTTGCCAGCTGTCGAATACCGCACAAACGGCACCCCAGAGCTGTTCCCATGGATCAACCGGGAAATCGTGACCGGTTACTTTTTTAACGGCAGCTTTAAATTTGGCCACCAGTTCTTTCAAATCTTCTACATCAAGGTCGGTATCGTTTTCAACACCTTTGGCTTCTTTCACTTCTTCCATGATTTCTTCGAAGGGGTCAATGTCTTCCTTCGATTCAGGTTTCATGCCCAGAACCACGTCACCAAACATTTGAACAAACCGACGGTATGAATCCCATGCGAAACGGGCATTGCCCGATTTTTTGGCGATGGCTTCCACAGCTTCATCATTCATCCCGAGGTTCAACACGGTATCCATCATACCTGGCATCGAAACACGGGCACCCGAACGGACCGACATCAACAAGGGGTTTTCTTTGGAACCAAATCCCATGTTCATGATGCCTTCAACATATTTCATGGCATCTTCAACCTGTCCTTTGATCAGATTCGTCACTTTGTCTTTACCTTCCTGATTGTAAATGGTACAGCATTCGGTTGTAATGGTGAATCCCGGAGGTACGGGAACTCCTATCAGGTTCATTTCGGCAAGGTTGGCACCTTTTCCACCCAACAGGTTTTTCATCGTGGCTGTTCCTTCAGCCTGACCATTTCCAAAAGTATAAACGTACTTTGTAGTCATAATAGAATGTTTGTTTATGATTTTTTATTACTGATTTTGTTCTCTTTTGCGCAAAACCCGCAATGATCCAGTTGCAAATTGAGCTTCAACTTTATAACAGGTTTGCAAAGTTAATATTTTTGCGATTTTGAGCTACCAATTAGCTAATAAAATATCTCAATCGTTCAATCTGTTTTTTTATCAAACTGTTAACATTAATTAACTTTGATTATCACCTCTTAACGGACTTTCGCCGTACATTTGTTGTGTTAGTAAAGCAATAGATTTTTTCATAGAATTAGGTTTGGTTAGGATTTAGAGGATGGCGCAAGTCATCCTTTCCTTTTTAA
>JAFGVJ010000139.1 GCA_016938055.1 Prolixibacteraceae bacterium | reverse complement strand
GACTCAGGAATCTATATGTGTTTCATGCTAAATGAGTTTGTACCAGGTCTTACTCTTCGTTCGGATAAATTTTTGCTGGGAGTAAAACCACAACTTTTTAGAGACGTTAGTGCACAGGTAACAGCATTCCGCGAAGGAGCAAATACCCTGGCATGGTGCGATTTCGACAAAGATGGCGACCAGGATCTTTTTTTAGCAAAAGACCATGGAAACAACGTTTTAATGCGAAATAAACTGTTCGAACAAGATACCCTGCTATTTGAAGACGTTACCGATGAATTTTTAGTTAATCAGGGTTTTGGCTCAAGTGGTGGAATATGGGGCGACATCGACAACAACGGGTTTCCTGATTTGCTTATTGCCAATAATTCTGAAGAACATCCCAATCAGCTATTTTTAAACAATGGCAATGGAACTTTTTTGGAAAGCATTATTCCGGGCCTATTTGAAAAAAATAATGATGCTGGAATTCTTAATCTTTTCGATGTCAATAACGATAGCAAACTGGATGTTTATGCAATAAGTTTGAATCCATTTTATGATATGGAAACCTGGAAAAATCAATTTTATCTTGCCCAACCGGATGGTTCTTTTTCAACTAATTATTTGACTGATTTTTTTGAACTTCACTATTCATACAGAAACACATGGTTTGACTATAGCAACGACGGAAAAATTGACGTTTTTTTCGTTGATGGAGCAGTTACTCCCTTTAGAAACCTAACAAATTCATTCTCTATTGAAGATTTTTCTTTTTACAATAATTACGGAAAAGATGCTCCCGTTTCATCCGATTTTAATAATGATGGCTATTTGGATTTGTTCATAGGCTGCACTGGTTCAACTTGGCTTAATGAGCCCATTAGTCACAGTTTATTAAAAAATATTTCTGGCAAAACAATGATACATTTGAACAACACTTTGACCCGCGATAGCATGGATATCAACAGTGCTTGTTGGGGTGATTATGATAATGATGGTGACCTGGACCTGATTTGTTTGAGTGAGTTTGGCGATTTTGTGTTGTGGATTAACCTCTTACAGGAACAAGGCATCGAAGATTTTAAGCGATACAACCTGGATGAATTCTATACTCCGTTTAGGAATGCGAAAGCCTGTACATTCGTCGATTATGACAACGATGGAGATTTGGATTTCTCTATGGCTGCAGATAATCAATGTTATCTGTTTGAGAATCTGGTGGGCAGTTCCAATAATTGGATAGAAATGTCCTTGAAGGGAACCCTATCCAACAGTTCTGCTTATGGCACTAAGGTGAAGGTAAAAGCGAACATAAATGGGAGAGATTGTTGGCAAACCAGGGAGGTAACTTCTTTGGTAAACCGAACCACTTCAAGCCCCTCTGTTACAATGTTTGGCCTGGGCAATGCTACTGTTATCGACTCAGTAAAGATATACTGGCCATCGGGGACCTATTGGGATACCACCAATGTTCAAATCAATCAGTTCATTGAATTTGTTGAACATGAAAAGCCCAACGACCTTCCTCAGATGATAGCGCTGAATGACACGATCATTTTTGAGAATGTGCCGTTTTCGAAGACCTACAACATCAAAGACGACTGGAACAAGGGAATCAATATGACTGTTTCAAAGCTGCCCTCGTGGTTAAAATTTCAGTACAACAATCGTTTGCTGAATCTTTCGGGTCTTCCCAATGATTATTCGCCGGGTGATTATCAGCTGATTTTTTCTGTTGATGATGGCTATGTCATCAAACCGGTAGTGGATACCTTGAACATTCAGGTGGTCAATGTCAACGATCCTCCCATCATTTTTGGACAGGGAAAAATTGAAATGCCCGAAAATGGTGTTTTGATTCTTGAAATAGGCATGATGCAGTGTTTCGATATCGATAATTTTCTGTCGGAACTATCAGTGCGTATCCATGATGGCAATGGGTACACGGTTCGTGCTGATTCTATCCTGCTCAACCAAAATTATTTCTATAACCTGAGCGTGCCGATACAACTTTTCGATGGCGAATTGTACAGCGATACTTTCGACCTTGAAATCATCAATAACCTCAATGATATTCCCTGTTTATCCCTTACTGATCACCACTTATATGCTGTTGAAGATGAATATTTTGAAACTGAAATTCAAGTGGTGGATTCACGATTCAGTAAAATTGAAGTTGCTGAACTGAATCATTTAGGCTGGCTAAGCTGCACGTTAAAAAACCAAACAATCAAACTATCCGGAACACCTGAAAATAATGATACAGGCTTTTATACTTACGTTCTGGAATTGGATGATGGTTACCTTGAAAATCCAATAAAAGATACCCTTTTCATTACTGTTGAAAACGTGAACGATGCTCCCGTAATAACCGGCCAGCATCCGGCCAGTTTTGATGTGGATGGACGATTTGACTTTAGTCTTGATTATTTACAGGTTGAAGATGTCGACAATGAGTATCCCATGGACTTTGGCTTTTCAATGCAGGCAGGAAACAATTATCGCCTGGAAGGAAATTCTATCTTTTATACAAACACTGATAACAGTTTGGTAGAATTGCCGATACAGGTTCACGATGGTTTTTTGCATAGTAATACCTGGAATTTTACCATTGAAAAGGCAAGCAATTCAACTGAGCTCCTCAATGAGCAAATTGAGCTTTATCCAATACCTTTTGTAAATGAACTTCATTTGGTGGTGCCAAATGGATTGAAGGTAAATAGCTTTAGCTTTTATAATGTTACAGGTCAGCGGGTTTATCCCGAAATAATTATTGACAATCATCATTATTTGATCGATTTCACAGGATGTTCTCAGGAGTTTATTTTGATGAACATCGTTTTGAACGAAAAAGTTATTACAAAAAAGCTGATGCGAATACCGAACTAGTGTGAGCGCATTATTTAATATGAAATATCAGAGGTATTCAATAAAAAATGATTTAAATTGAGCCTGTTTATTTTTACCCAACTATGTTACTAAAGCGTTTGTTATTTTTTACCAGCCTGTTTTTTTTGATCAGTTCCTGTACCCTGTTCAGCCGAAAGAAAAATGGCGCCGAAAGTTTTGTTTTTCCTCAATCATATCTGGCCCTGCTCGATTCAGGCATCCGTGAGAATTCTGGCATCATTTACTGGAACAATTTCATCTGGACCTTTAACGACAGTGGCGGGAAAAACGAATTATATGCCCTGAATCCCGAAACGGGCAACATCACCATCACGGTGGTGCTGAGCAATGCCATGAATACCGATTGGGAAGACATTGCCCAAAACGAAAAATATATTTTCATTGCCGAAACCGGTAACAACGCCGGAACCCGTACCGATTTGAACATCCTTCGTCTGAAGAAAGCCTCTCTCGGCCTTGAGCCGTTTCAGGAAGTTGAGGCTGAAAAAAT
Source organism: Prolixibacteraceae bacterium (assembly GCA_016938055.1). GTDB lineage: Bacteria > Bacteroidota > Bacteroidia > Bacteroidales > Prolixibacteraceae > Roseimarinus. The sequence continues at coordinate 15,012 of JAFGVJ010000139.1, read as the reverse complement.
CTTTTTCAGTTTTGCCGATCAAAAGGACTTCGATCCCCTGTTCCGCCAAAACCCTTACGATTGTGAAGCGCTGGTGGAGTGGAACGATTCGCTCTATGTTTTCACCAAAGACTGGGTAAATTTTATTACCAAGGCTTACGTGATGCCAAATGTTCCGGGGTCCTACAACTTGTATCCGGTTGATAGTTTCGATGTACAGGGCCTGGTGACCGGTGCCGATATCAATGCAGCGGGAACCCTTGCCATGGTGGGCTACCAGGATTTTCAATCGTTTGTTTGGCTCTTCAAAAAGGACAACGAAGAACTGTTCAGTGCCCCCCGTTTCATCGACCTGAGCATGCTGGAAAATGCCCAGACCGAAGGGATTTGTTTTTTGCCCTCGGGCGAACTGCTGATATCCTGTGAGCAAACCATCTCGCATCTGCAACAAATCTGGAAGCTGCCCCCGTCTGCAAAGCGCTGATTTTGTTGATAAAGTGTTCATGACTTTGTTTTTAAATACTTGAAATTCAGTTGGCTTTCTGTTATCTTGGAAAGAAAATCAACTGCATCATGCCTGAACCCTTTACCCAATTGTTCACCCACCTTGTTTTTGCAGTGAAAAAAAACAAGGCGAAGATCCTGCAAGCCCACGAGGCCGATATTCACCGGGTGCTGGGCGAGGTGGTGCAACAGCAGGGACATCAGTTGCTGATTGTTGACGGGACCACCGATCACGTTCACCTGCTCATTAAAATGAATCCGGCCCGTTCTCTTTCTTCCCTGGTGAGGGAAGTAAAAAAGCAGTCATCGTTTTACATCAATCATCAGCTTTTGAAGAAAGCCGCCTTTCACTGGCAGGAAGGTTACGCGGCTTTTAGCCATACGCGCAGCCAGGTGAATGCCCTGTACAAATACATCGAAAAGCAAAAAGTGCTGCATGCCGATAATAATTTTCATGAAGAGTACCTTACCCTGGGAGAAATGTTTTCGGAAGAAAATCAAGGCGAAACCATTTTTAAGCATAAGTACCAATAGGATTGCGAAACTGGTTCTTAGCGTGAAAGCCTGGTCACTTTAGATCGGGCTTTTATTTGGGCAGCGCCCAGGAAGGAAAGCTCTCGGGCTTAATGTCGAGCACCCATTGTCCCCAGTAATACACCACCAGCGTAATCACAACAATCCCGATCAGGTTTAACAGCACACCTGTTTTGGCCATCTGTGTTGTTTTGATCCGCCTGGTTCCAAAAATGATGGCATTGGGCGGAGTGGCTACGGGTAACATAAAGGCCATGGAAGCCGAGAGGGTGGCCGGCAACATGAGCAGTAGCGGATTTACTCCAATGGTGATGGACAAGCCTGCCAGGATGGGCAGGAACATTTCGGTGGTAGCCGTGTTGGAAGTCAGTTCGGTCAGAAAGGTGAGCATCATACAAATGCTGGCAATGACCAGTACAGGTGGAAAATCCTGTGCGAAACTCAATTGCTGCCCGAACCACAATGAAAGGCCCGAGTCTTTGAAACCCCCGGCCAAAGCAAAACCTCCACCAAACAACAATACAATGCCCCAGGGCAATTTGTTGGCTGTTTTCCAATTCATCAGTGCCTTACCCTTTTCTTTCGAAGGAAGGATGAAAAGGAGCAGGGCCATGGCAATGGCCACGGTACCATCGTTGAGGTATTGGGGCGATTCAAAAAGGTTCTCCCATCCGGGAATGTTGATCCAACCCAAATTCAGGTCGCAACGGAAAAACCACAACAACGCCACCAGGATAAAATCGGCCAGCACCAGCTTTTCTTCCCGTTTCATTTTCCCCAGTTGTTGGTATTGTTCGCTGAAAGAATCACGGAGATCGTGCTTCCAGCTTGCTTTTCGCGGAGCATAAAGGGTGTAGAGGAGCACCCAGGTGATGCCAAATAAGATGATGGTTACCGGCATGGCAGACAAAAACCACGAGGCAAACGATATGGCCGGAGCCTCGGGGAAATAGATTTGGAAAATCCTGGCAAACGACAGGTTGGGAGGTGTGCCAACCAAGGTGGCAATCCCCCCGATGGAGGCCGAATAGGCTATGCCCAGTAAGAGTCCAATGGCATATTTCGATACGTTTTTCTTCCCCAGGCTTTCTTCCAGTTTCGAGATGATCGACAACACGATGGGAATCATCATCATGGCAGTGGCTGTATTGGAGATCCACATGGAAAGAAAAGCTGTTGAGAGCATGAACCCGAGCAGAATCCTGCCCGGACTGACACCTGTGAACATTAAAATACGCAGGGCGATGCGCTTGTGCAGGTTCCAGCGTTGCATGGCCAAAGCAATGATAAAGCCTCCAATGAAAAGAAAGATGACGTGATTGAAGTAAGCCGATGAAACAGTCTTTCCGTCCATAATGCCCAGCAAGGGAAACAACACAACCGGGAGCAGCGAGGTGGCTGCCAGCGGAACGGCTTCGGTAATCCACCAAACTGCCATCAATACAGCAACGGCAAGGGTCCGAGTAATTTGAGGGTGTTCCGGATCAAGATCAGCAAACAGTAAAATGAGCAAAGCAAGCATTAAACCTGCATATAAGCCTGTCTTTTTCAAGTTGATATGGACGGTTTTGAGCATTGATATTTTGTTGGCAACAATTTATCAATTTTTATTGAATGATGTTTGCATAAAAATTCATCTATAAAGGTATTTATTATTCACTTGTGAATGCTTATTTTAGTTCTTGCATTAATAATCTAAACCCATTCATCATGAAAAAATTTTTACTGTTAACAGTTTTGTTATTTTCTCTGGCCCTGGCTCAGGCACAGGATCCCATGTTCCTGAAAGATGATAAGTTGCTCAACCTGGGTGTAGGGATCAATTATTATCCAACCATTTCGGCTTCACTTGACTATTGCATTACCGATGGCATTGCCGAAAAAGGATCCATTGGAGTTGGTCCCTATGTTGGACTGGGTATCTGGTCCAAGTGGACTTATCTTTCGGCGGGTGCTAGAGGAACCTTTCATTATCCCATCATTGAAGACCTTGACACTTATGCCGGTTTGGGTGTAGGTTTTAACCTGGCACGATCCAGTTATTGGTCCGCTTCATCGTTTCACCTGGTACCGGCTTTCTTCATAGGAGCCAATTATCCGGTGACCGACAAGATTATTGCTTTTGGAGAACTGGGCTCCGGTGTATCGTACCTGACTGTAGGGATTACCTTGTTCCTGTAAATTTTTTCTTACCTCATAAACTGTTCTTCGACATTGTGTTGGAGAACAGTTTTTTATTGTATTTTTGGCTGGATTTTTCTTATTGAAAAAACAACAGGACCAATACTGTTGTTATTGCACGATGTTTGTCACAACAACTTAAATACATAAAAATATGAAAAGCTTTTTTGCGCTTATGATCCTTCTTTTTTTGACTGGTGCAGCTTTTGCTCAGGAAGCACAAACGGTACAGGCCGATACCACGGCAAAAGCTACCATTGTATTTGAAAATGTGGAGTACGATTTTGGCAATATTAAACCCGGATCAAATGCCGAGTGTGTATTCAAATTTGAAAACAAGGGCAGCTTGCCCCTGGTCATTTCGCGCGTAGCAGCATCGTGTGGCTGTACCACTCCTTCGTGGACAAAAGAGCCTGTACTTCCAGGCAAAACAGGTGAAATAAAGGTGAAATACGACACTTCCAGAATAGGAATGTTTTCCAAAACCATTACCGTGATATCCAATGCCGAAACATCGTCGGTGCTTTTGCGGATCAATGGCTCAGTCAAGTAGCTTCTTTCAAAAAGTGCACCATCCTTATTCATTGTTTTGAATGAAAGCACTTTATACCATCGGATTGCTTTTGCTTTCCAATGTATTCATGACCCTGGCCTGGTATGGCCACTTAAAATTCAAGGAACTCAAATGGTTTTCTACCTTGCCGCTGGTGCTGGTGATCCTCATCAGCTGGGGAATCGCGCTGTTTGAATATTTTTTTCAGGTACCCGCCAACCGGATTGGTTTTCGTGAAAACGGGGGCCCCTTTACGCTGGTTCAGCTCAAAGTAATCCAGGAAGTGATCACCTTGGTGATTTTTTCCGTATTTACCCTTATGGCATTTAAAAATGAAAGCCTGAAATGGAACCATCTGCTGGCCTTTGCTTTGCTGGTGGTGGCCGTCTTCCTGGTTTTCAAAAAATAGGTGATTTACATACCTGAAGCATTTCTTAAGCTTTGGGGGATGAAAGAAAAAAAACTGGAGGCTGAGCACAGTAGCTTCAGATTTGTATTAGCTTTAAGTTCTCATTCAATTCAATTGAACATGATTAAGGTCAGGAATTTAAGCTATACCTACGCGGGCCAGTCATCCCCTACTATTCGCGACATTTCTTTTCAGGTTGATAATGCTGAAATATTTGGTTTTCTGGGTCCCAGTGGTGCCGGGAAAAGTACCACTCAAAAAATATTGACCGGAGTACTTAAAAATTACGAAGGCAGTGTGGTGTTAAAAGGAGAGGAGATCAGTAAAATCAGTAAGCATTTCTACAACAACATTGGGGTGGCATTTGAATTCCCAAACTTCTATTTAAAATTTACAGCCATTGAAAACTTACAGCTTTTTGCCTCGTTTTACAATTGCGAAAAGTATGATGCTGAAATGCTTTTAAAGAAAGTAGGTTTATGGGATGATCGGAATTTAAAAGTTGAGGCCTATTCAAAAGGGATGCGAATGCGCCTGAATTTTATTCGTGCGGTATTGCATCAACCCAAATTGTTGTTTTTAGATGAACCCACCTCGGGGCTCGATCCAACGAATGCCAGAATCCTTAAGGATTTTATTTTGGAACTGCGTGAAAAGGGAACAACCATTTTCCTTACCACGCATAACATGACCGATGCCGACGAACTTTGCGACCGAATCGCTTTCATGGTTGAAGGCCAGTTGCCATTGATTGATGAACCTGAGAATCTGAAACTGAAATACGGAAAGAAAACGCTGAAAGTGAAATATCAAAGTGGAGAAAGTTCGGTGCTCGAAGAGTTTGATCTAAAAGGATTGGGCACAAACAATGAGTTCTTAAAAATTCTGGATGAAAAGGAAATAGAAACCATTCATACCCAGGAGGCAACGCTAGAAGATATTTTCATAAAGATTACCGGAAAAAAATTGGTATAGCATGCATTTAAAACTTACAAAATACGATATCATCGCTCAATACCGACAAGGATTTTATTTGGTATATGGCATCATTACTGTCATTTATATTTTTATTCTTTTTAGTGTGCCTGTAGAAGCCCGTCAGGTGGTAACTGCCTATTTTATAGTGTCGGACACTTCGATTTTGGGGATGGTTTTTGTAGGGGCCATGGTGTTGCTCGAGAAGCAACAAATCATTTTGCAAAGCCTTTTTATAACACCCTTAAAGCTAACTGACTATTTATGGAGCAAAGTCGTTTCGCTAACCGTCATTGCTGTTTTGGTAAGTTCTTTCATCGGGTTTGTACCTGGCGGAATGCTTTCGAACTGGTGGCTGATGTTGATTGCCGTGCTGCTTTCATCAGTTTTCTTTACTTTTTTAGGGCTGGGTATAGCTGCAAGAGTTTCAACGCTGAATGGCTACATTGCCGGAATCGTTTTGGGAGGTTCAATTGCCGGATTCCCCATAGCAGGTTATTTCTTTTTTCACGACTTATCGTTGATATTTCCAGTCAATGCAGCCATTGAATTAATGGTTGTTCAACCCGAGAAACTTGGGATTTTGAATGGAACAATGTGTGTATTGAGTTTATTTATCTGGTGCTTTATTGGTTATGCTTTCGCAAAAAAGCAGTTTGAAAAGAGCGTAATTCGATATTAAAACTTACTGAAGTGGCAAACTATTCACAACTAATAAAAAGTGATTTCCGTAACATCGGGCGCGATCCCATGCTCATGATGGCATCAATTGCCCCTGTTCTTCTCATTCTTGTTGCTTTATTTGTTTTTACACTGGTATCGGGCTTAACCGAAAAGCACCTGAATTTTCCGCTTGCTCAATATTTCACGTTTGGATATATCTTCTTAATCATTATTGCTCCCATGTTATTGGGGATGGTTTATGGATTCATATTACTCGATGAGCGTGATGGAGGTATGATAGGTTACATTTCAATTACACCATTGGGAAAATCGGGCTACTTAATGGTCAGGATGTTGGTTCCAATCATTTTCAGTTTCCTGTTTTGTATGATGTTTTTTTTATTGACCGGGTTTCACGATTTCCTTAATTTCCTCCAACTTGGAATTCTTGCATTGATCATTGCCACTGAAGCGCCAATGATGTTGCTTTTTTTAGGGGCTTTTGCCGGAAACAAAGTGGAAGGCATTGCAATCTCGAAGGGTTTTGGGATTCTTTTAATGACCCTCGTGCTGGACTATTTTTTCCGTGGCGATTGGCGCATTTTACTTTCAATATCGCCATTGTGGTGGATCGAACGGGGGGTGATGAATCCTCAATACATTTATCCCTATTTGTTTGGTGGAGCAATCGTGCACTTCATCTTCATTTTTTTACTTTACAAAAAGTTCATTCGCAGGGTAGGATAAAAAAAGGGCAAACCACTGGCCTGCCCTTTTTCCGATTGATTGATGATGTTTATTCTTTGAACAATTTGTCGCTGTTCAGGTATTGATATTTACCAAATTTTTCCAGGGCTTTGGTGTCGATTTTCTTTTTATCACCCACAACCACTACGGCAATAGGTTGTCCCTTAATGTTTTCCTGATAATATTGATTGATGTAATCGATGTTGGCTTTTGAATAATTGACTTGGTGAAATTTATTAGGGTCTTCGGTATAGCCCATCATTTCAAGGTTTTCAATGTACTGAGTCAGGAAGCGATCACGTGGCCTGCCTAGTATTGAACTGTAAACCAGGTTATTCTTAACTCCTTCGGCTTTATTCTTTTTCAGTGGCATTTCGGTGATGAGGCTGAAAATAATTTCAACGGCATTGTTTGTTTTGTCACCTTGTGTAGCAACTGAACCAGCCATAAACGTAGGTTTTCCTTGAGTCTCAGGTGTTATAACGGAGGCACCTGCACTGTAGGCCATTGAACGGAATTCTCGAATTTCCTGGAAGAAAATATTTCCCAGTCCTTCACCAAAATACTTTGAATAAGCGTCGATGGCGGCATCTTGTTCAATAGAATAAGGATTCGCTGCCGGTACCATCAGGGTGATGTTACTCTGACGGGTACCAGACTTGTTGATCACAAAAATGGTATTTTCTTCCCATTTTTTTATGGGACGAACGTAAAGTTCGGGAGCATCAAGGCGTCCCGAAGCAAAGGCCAGGCTGTTGAGTAAACGGTTCTTCGTTTCTTCAAAAGGAGTATTGCCTACATAATGAACGGAGGCTGCATATCGGCTTGCTTTCATAAAATCACTGGTCAGGCTGTTGATGTCAATCTGGCTCAGTTCGTTCCAGGTTAAGCGATCGATGTAAGGTGAGTTTTCGCCGTAAACAATGTATTGTGAAGCCGCAGCAGAAATGTTCTGAAAATCGAATTTCTGGACGTTTCGGCTGTTCATTTCCATCCCTTTAAGACTATTGACCTGTTTGATGTCGAGGTCGGGCATCAGGGTAATCATGGAAATGAGCTTGCAGGCTTCTTCCAGGTTTTTTTCACGACCCGAAATGGCAACAGTGAGATAATTGTCCGAAGCTGAGAAGTAATAGCTGCACCCCAGTTCTCCCATTTTCATTTTCAGCTCGTGGGGTTCATAATTGCCACGGATTCCGGCATTGTTCATCAGCTGGGCTGCCATGTCGAGTGTGGGAATTACAGCTGTTCCTACCTTGTATTTGATGGTTAAATTAAAGATGTCGTTCTGGGTATTTTGTTTGTAAAAGAACTTTACTTTTTCGGCCAGTTCGGCACGTTGAATGTCGGACTTGAAATCGATGTATTGAACATTTTCTATTGGCGGACTCATTTTGTCAGCCATGTAGCGTGCAAATTCTGAGGGTTCTTCAACCGTTTGCAAAACTGGCTCTATTGTTGGTTTTTCAATTTCTTTCAACTTGATTTCACCGCGCGATGAAGTTGTTTCAAGATAAACATCGTTCAGGTATTTGTTGGCAATTTCAACCACATCGGAAGTTTTAACATTCTGAAGTTCTTCAAAGTAATGATTGATATCGGCTGGTTCTCTTCCACTGATGAAGTACTCAACAAGCATTTGTCCCCGGCTGGAAAAGCTTTCCATGCCAACGGCAAAGTCGCGGATGTAATTGTCGCGGACCGAATTCAGACTTGCTTCATCAAGTTTGCCTTTTTTGATGGCTTCAATTTTGTCAAAAATCAGGTCGTCGATTTCCGAAGGTGCCAGTTGGCGCATTTGTGAAAGGTCAAAGTTTGGTACTGCCTGTATGGCAAAAATGCTGGCATTTTTCTGTGGCATGTACATGGTTCCAATGACCATTACATCGCCATCGGTTTGCAATTGGTCCAACACGCCGGTAGCTGCATTATTGGACAGGACCTCACTAAGCAGTTGCATTTTAACAACTTCCTGATCGGAAAGGTAAGGTGCATTGTAACTCCACATCCCTATGTTATAGGGCGTTTCTTTCAGCCTGATGGTAGCCTTTTTTTGCAAGCTGACCTTTTCGGTCATGGGTTCCTTAGATAAGGATCTGGCTTCCCACTGTCCAAAAGTGCTTTCAATTTCGGCCTTAATTTTATCTGTTTGAAAATCGCCTACCAACACCAATACCATGTTTTCAGGTACATACCATGTTTCGTAAAACTCAATCAGTTTTTTTAGAGAAGGGCTTTTCAGGTGTTCGCTTTTCCCAATAATGTCTTTTTCATAGGCTGAACCTTCCCACATTTTTCGAAGGGTCGTGTTGAAAAAGTTTTGCATTGGGTTTTCGGCGTACATGTTGAATTCTTCATAAACCGTTTCCAATTCAGCCTGAAAATTCCTGAAAACAGGATTTTTAAATTCATTGGCATAGATCTCGAGCCAGGCGGCCGATTGTGTTGGTGGAAAAATGCTGTGGAAATAGGTGTAGTCGTAACTGGTAGCCGCGTTGATGCCAGAAGCCCCAATGGATTCCAACAGCAAAACAAATTCTTTGGTTTGAAAATACTTACCCTGTTCTATCGATTCCTTATTGATTTCCAGGATTATTTCATTCCGTGCAGCTTCATCGGTGGTTTCGCGCAGCTTTTCAAACAAATCGATGATTTTCTGATAGTGTACTTTTTCGGCATCCCAGTTCACTGTACCAACGTTGGTAGTGCCGTTAAACAGCACATGTTCAAGATAATGCGCCAGTCCGGTGGCGTCATCAGGATCGTTCACTCCGCCGGCTTTCACGGCTACTGCACCGTAAACCCTTGTTTGGGAGTGGTCTTCATTCAAAATGACCGTTAACCCGTTCTTGAGTTGGTAGGTGCTGACATCATAAGTGTAAGAGAATGCTGCTGTGGCCGTAAGGGTCAGGAACAGCAGCAGGATGTTCAGTTTCTTCATGTTTTTATTTCGATTAAAATAGTTTTCTGAGTATAGGTTACAGGTAGCAGGCAAATGTTACATTTTTTTGGGGTATATTTTTTATGATCGGGGTATATTCATTCTCCTGTTTGGACGAACATTTAATTTGTTATGACGAAAGTGGCCATTTTTTCCATGTAAAATCGTTTTTGTTGAATGAAAATGCTTGTTGAACCCGATGAAAAAGTCATACAATCGGGCATTTTTGATGGAGTAATCAACAATTTAAAAAAAGTTTAATATTTTGACGAATGTTAATAAATTATTTATAAAAATTGTTATAGCTTTGACGAAGGGGAACTTTAAAATGATTAAGCATGAAAAATCTACAACGCATTGGGGGATTTCTGTTGTTGGTTTTGATCTTTTCTTCGTGTGTAAAGGATGTTTCCTGTTACGAGGAAGAAATATCAAAGGGTGTGGTGGTGATGAAAAAACAATTTCCGGTCAGGGTCAGTGAAAACCTGATCCTCGAAATTCAGGAAATTAACGACACCCGTTGTCCGGTTGGATTGATTTGCAGCAGCGGAGGTGAAGTATCCATTGACTTTAAAGCCAATATCAACGGGACGTACCATCAGTTAAACATGAGTTACGATGGGATTTTTGAGGATGGTTGTACTACCATATTTGAAGGGCATCAAATCCAGGTGCTGGAAGTCAACCCGCATCCTTTTGCCGGCGACGTGATCAATGCCGACAATTATCGTATTCAAATCATCGTAGATGTATTGAAAAATTGAGTCATTTCTGTTTGTAATAATTTCGAAGGAAATTACTCATATCCTGAAACATAGGGTCGCTCAGCAGCAGGAATAAATCCTGAGGTGAAGGCGGCATTTGTTGTTTCTTTTTGGTGAGTTGCAGCACCTGGTCGGGCAGGGCACGTTCATCGCCATTGAAATTGGCCCATTCGTTTTTCCAAAAGAATTCACCCGGGAATTTTTGTGTTGCAAGAACCGCGTCTGTTTGAAAATCAATAATTTTTACTTCCAAAAGTGCCCTGGCCACTACTTCCCGTTCATAGAGATGAGCTGTCGCTTTGACGATCCCCAGAACATTGTGACTGACTCCATCGCTGTCGGTAAATGTTCCAACCACCACACTGTCCGATTCGTATTTGCTTTCCTTTTCCCGCTCAACAAGGGCACCGATTTGAAATTCGGCAAATTGTACCGTCAGGATCTCATGAGGTTTCAGGGAAATCTTTTCTGCCTGATCGGGTTGATAAAAGCGGGTGAACTGGTTACCGATTCTTTTGTCAAGGAAATCGAGTGTTCGCATGTAAAATACACGGGTGTTAATGTTACTGTTGACATTACGGGGGGGGAGCATTTCAACCACCGTTTTCAGGGTTGCCAGATCTCTGGCTTGTATCAAAGTAGCTTCAATATTTCTGAACGAAGGTTGTTTTTGCCGGACCCACTCCAGCCGTTCAACAGCCAGCCTGGCATCGCCGTAGTATCCGGTTTCCAAGAGCTGCCTGGCCCTGTTAAACTGTTCCTGTACCGCCAATTCTTCAGCTTTTTGTAACTGGCTGTGAAAATAGACCACCGGTTTCACCAGTTCGAGCGCTGCCGGACAGCGGGTGATTTCATCGGCCAGGGTGTTCAACAGGGTATAGGTTTCTACAATTTTCATGTATTTGTCGGGCTGGGACGATACCGTGAGTTCATTGATTTTCTGGCGATGGTATTCCAGGGCCATCGGGTAACTTTTCTGAATAACTTCGCTGGCCTTTTTAGCATCGGGTTTGTTGCGCAATTGTTTGACGGCCTTCAGTGTGGCATCGTAATAATTGCCTTTTTTAAAAGCTTGCTGGCTGGTACTACAAGCCGAAAAAATCAACAATAACAGGAGAATTTTTGTGGTTTTCATTTTTTGATGTTTTGTTTGAGTTTGATACCAATCTGCAAATTCAAAATTCATGCCTAAATCCTGATGAATGCAACATCAGCTCAGCTACTTTTAAATCAAATGGATGGGTGATTTTGATGTTTTCGGGATTTCCTTCAACCAGGTGGATTTCCTTTCCGGTGCGCTCCAGCACTGAAGCATCGTCGGTAAACGCAGGGTCAAATGCCTGCTGATAAGCTGCTTTTATATCGCTGGTCCTGAATACCTGAGGCGTTTGAATTGTGACAAAATGTTTGCGACTGACCGTTCTATTGTGACCAAATTTAATTTGACGCAAGGACTCCACCACCGGCATTACCGGAACGGCATTTCCTGTTACCAGGGCTGTCTCCAAACAAATTTTAATGGTCGCGTGACTCACCAGTGGCCGTACTCCGTCGTGAATGAAAACAATGCCGTTGTCTGAAATGACCTCGAGCCCGTTTTTCACACTCCAGAAGCGTTCCGTTCCGCCTGCAACCAATTGATGCGGAACATCAAAATGGTAGGTTTGGCAAAGATCTTTCCAAACTTCAAATTGTGTTTCGGGCAATACCAGCGTCAAATTCACCTCTGGCGAAAAGGAAGAAAACTTTTCGATGGTATGCATCAAAACCGGTTTGTTGTTCAACAACATAAATTGTTTTGGAACATCGGATTTCATGCGTGAACCGCTTCCTCCGGCCACTATCAGTACATGGATTTTCATTTTTCAGTGTAGATTTTTATGTTGACCACCAAATTTTCAAATTTCATTTACTAATTTCAGCAAGCAAAATTCGTGTGCCTGTTGGCTAACTCAAAAGTATAAAAATATTGATATGCGCGAAATTTATGATTTTCTAAAAGCACTGAGTGAGAACAATAACAAAACCTGGTTTGATCAAAACAAGGGACAATACGAAAAAACCAGATCAAAATTTTTGCACATCACCGAGGTGCTGATTCATGAAGTCAGGAGTTTCGACCGGGATATTCCTTTCCTTGATCCCAAAAAATGCATGTTCAGGATTTATCGCGACGTCCGATTTTCGAAGGACAAAAGCCCTTTTAAAACCAATTATGGCAGTTACATTGCCCGTGACGGACGTTCGGGCGGAAATGTGGGTTATTATTTTCAGATTGCTCCCGGCAACAGTTTTCTCGGAGCGGGAATATTTATGCCTGATCCGGATAAGCTCCGGGCCATCAGAAACGAAATCTTTGAGCATCCGATCGATTTTCTGGAAATCATTGATGACCCCGTTTTTAAAAAACACTTTAAACTATACGATGAAGACAAGCTGAAAACTGCACCCAAGGGCTTTCCAAAAGATTTTGAGCACATTGACCTTTTGAAGTACAAATCCTATTCTCCCTACCTTGAAATAACTGAAGAACAACTTTTTTCACCCGATATTATTGAAACTGTTGTAAACCATTTTCGCATGTTACATCAATTTAACCAGTTTCTGTACCATGCCATCGATGAACGAAAATAGCTTTGCAAGGAAGCTATTTACGTTTTATAGCGTTGGATTTAAATCAATTACATAACCATTAACCTTCAATGCAAATGAAAAAATTTACTTTGATTTTTTTCTTGCTTGCAGCTGCAACAGTTGCAAAATCGCAAAATGTACAGTTACATTATGATTTTAGTGCGGACCGGGGTTACCTCACCACCACCGTCGAGAAATTTGCACCCGACCAGTATGGTAGTACTTTTTTCTTCATCGACTTTAACCATTCAGTTGACGGACCAACCGAGGCCTATTGGGAATTGGCCCGCGAACTGAAGAACTGGGACGGGCCTTTGTCGGTTCATCTGGAGTACAACGGTGGTTTGAACCGGGTTATTCCTTTAGCCATTAACAATGCTTACCTGTTGGGAGGAACTTATTCATGGAATGCCAAAGATTTTTCGAAAGGTTTTTCCGTGTCGGCCATGTACAAAATGATTCAGGGCAATTCTGCACCCCACAATGCACAGCTCACAGCCGTTTGGTACCTGCACATGCTGGAAGGTAAATTGTCGTTTACCGGTTTTGCCGATTTCTGGACCGAAAAACACCTGGTTTTTGACGATGCCGGTGCAACTGAAGTTGGCTTTGTTTTTCTTTCGGAGCCCCAATTGTGGTACAACCTGAACAAATCGTTCTCAGTGGGTAGTGAAGTGGAATTGAGCTACCAGTTTGCCGGTATGGCCGGTTTCAATGTTTATCCCACCCTGGCAGCCAGGTGGACTTTCTAACCTACAACAGTTAACACTATGCTCAAGAAATTTTTTCAACTCGAAGAAAACAAAACAACGGTTAAGACCGAAGTCATTGCAGGGATTACCACCTTCATGACCATGGCCTATATTCTGGCTGTGAACCCGAGCATCCTGAGTGCAACCGGCATGGACAAAAATGCCCTGTTCACCGCTACTGCTCTTTCAGCCTTAGTGGCTACCCTGGTGATGGCCTTGTGGGCCAAATTGCCATTCGCCCTGGCTCCGGGCATGGGTTTGAATGCTTTCTTTGCCTTTACTGTGGTATTGGGGATGGGTTACAGCTGGGAATTTGCCCTTACTGCTGTATTCCTCGAAGGAATCATCTTCCTGATTCTGACAGCATTCAACATCAGGGAGTTGATAGTGAACGCCATTCCCATGAACATGAAACACGCCATTTCGGCTGGTATTGGTTTGTTTATTGCCTTTATCGGTATGCAGAATGCCGGTTTGATCGTGAACAACGATGCCGTTTTGGTTGGTTTGGGCGATATGGGATCACCAACTGTACTGGTTTGCATGGCCGGACTGGTAATCACCGGGATTTTGCTTGCACTCAAAGTAAAAGGAGCCCTGCTCATTGGGATTTTCTCCTCAACCGTTTTGGGCTTTTTCCTGGGAATTACACATTGGCCCGAAGGCGGTTTGTTTTCGGCACCTCCATCCATTGAACCCATTTTCTTCAAATTCGATTTTTCAAAAGTGTTGTCGTTCGACATGCTGATCATTCTGTTTACCTTCCTCTTTGTCGACATGTTTGATACGGTGGGTACCCTGGTTGGCGTTTCGTCAAAAGCCAACATGCTGGATAAAGACGGAAAAGTACCCCGTGTAAAGCAGGCCCTTTTTGCCGATGCCATTGGGACAACCTTTGGTGCCATTGTTGGAACCAGCACGGTAACAACTTATGTCGAAAGTGCTTCGGGGGTTGCCGAAGGTGGAAAAACTGGCCTCACATCCCTTTCCACAGCAGGGATGTTCCTGATTGCTTTGTTCCTGGCACCGCTCTTTCTGATGGTACCCGGTGCAGCTACAGCACCTGCCTTGATTTTGGTGGGCTCTTTCATGATGTCACCCATTTTGAAGATCAATTTTGATGATTATACCGAATCCATACCGGTGTTCCTCACCATTATCATGATGCCCCTGTCGTACAGCATTGCCGAGGGGATTGTGTTTGGGATGCTGGCTTATGTATTGCTTAAATCACTGAGCGGACGCTTCCGTGAAGTATCGGTGGTGATGTGGGTACTGGCCATTCTCTTTGTATTGAAATTCCTGATTTAAACGAAACATTGCAGCGGTTTGTCACTGCCCGGGCTTGGTCCCGGGCAGGATAAACCTTTTTTCTT